>JBKJJE010000031.1:0-38921 GCA_046598075.1 Stagnimonas sp. | reverse complement strand
AGGTGGGCGAGGCGCAGCAAGGTCATGGATAATCGCGGGCTTCAATCAGCGAGGCCGCGATGATAAGCGGCCGCCTTCCTACCGACCTCTGAACGCGATGACGACTGCCGCCCCTTGCGCAATCATTCTCGGTGGCAACACCACCTGCCTGTGGGGCATGACGGCCGGCGAGCGGCTGCGGCGTGGCCTGCTGCGGGTGGGGGTAAGTGCCCTGCTGCCGGCTGCCAGCGCCGCCCAGGGGCAAGGCCGGGTGTTGCTGGTCAGCAATCACTGGGTGTTCGACCAGCCCTTGCTGACGGCACTGGCGAACAGCAGCGATACCTTGCTGCTGGATGCCGCGGGTAGCAGGCTGGTCGCCGCCAATGTAGCGGCCGCCGACGCTGTGCAGGTGGCCGCGGTGATCGAGGCCGGCGCTGGCGTCGAGGCGCTGCCCGCCCGCCTCGCCCGCAGCGATGTCGCGGGCGTGGCGGGCAGTTACAACGACGAGTTGCGCAAGCGTGAGCTGCCGTACCTGCTGCAGCTGACGCCAGAGACGCGCGCCGCGGTGGAGCGGCGCATGTTCGAGGGCAGCTACAAGGGCGTCACCGACCTGGTCACCAAATATCTCTGGCCGCGACCAGCAGAGGTGGTCACTCGCTGGTGCGCAAAGGGCGGCCTGTCGCCCAACCAGGTGACGTTCGCGGGTTTTCTGCTGGTGCTGCTGTCGTTTTGGGCGTTCTGGCAGGGGCATTACGGGCTCGGTCTGGCGAGTGGCTGGCTGATGACTTTTCTCGATACGGTGGATGGCAAGCTGGCGCGCTGCACGCTCACCGCTTCGCCACTGGGCAATGTCTTCGACCACGGCATCGATCTCGTCCACCCGCCGTTCTGGTGGTGGGCCTGGGTGGTGGGGCTCACGGCGCACGGCATGGCCCTGCCGCCAGACCAGACCCGGCTGCTGCTGGCGGTGATCACCGGCGGCTATGTGCTGCAACGGATACTCGAAGGTATCTTCATGCGTGCCCTCGGCATGGACATGCATGTCTGGCGGCGCTTCGACAGTTTCTTCCGGCTGATCACCGCGAGGCGTAATCCCAATCTCGTCATCCTCACCGTGGCCGCACTGGCCGGCGCGCCGGACGTCGGCATCGTGCTGGTGGCGATCTGGACTGTTCTGAGCCTGCTCGTCCACGCCGTGCAGGTGCTGCAGGGACTGTCGGCAGGCCGCCGCGGGCCGCTGCAATCCTGGCTGCGCCCGTGATGCTGGCGGGCGTCATCCGCAACCCGCGCAGCCAGCGCAACCGCGCGCGGCCGCTGCAGGAAAAACCGCTGCCGGCCGGCGTGACGCTGGCGATGCCGTTCACTCCCGCAGCCCTTGCGGAAACCTTGCAGGAGTTCGCCGCGCAGGGCATCCGGCATCTGATGATCGACGGCGGCGACGGCACCCTGCGCGATGTGCTGGGCGCCTTGCCCGCCGCCTATGGCGAGCACTGGCCGACGATCGCGCTGTGCGCCTCCGGCAACACCAACCTCGCTGCTGGCGATGTCGGTAGCTTTGCACGCGGGCCGGATGCCATCGCCCGCTGGCACGACTGCCTCAGCGGCAGGTCGCCGGCGCGGGTCACGCTGCGCCGGCCCATCGAAGTGCGCTGGCCGGATGGTTCGCGAGAGCCGGTGTTCGGCTTTTTCGTCGGCTGCGCCAACTACGCGCGTGGCGTGCAGATGGCGACCGGTGCGGTGCGGGAAAAGGGTTTCTTCCACGGCTGGGCAGTGTCCGCGACCATTGCCGGCGCAGCCTGGCGGGTGCTTGCTGGCGGCAAGGACAACGACTGGCAGCGCGGCAGTCCGCTCACGCTGGCCATCGACGATGCAGCAGCCTTCAGCGCGCCACGCTTCGTGCTGCTGGTCACCAGCCTCGAGAGGCTGCTGCTGGGACTCTGGCCGTTCTGGTCCGCGGCCGAGGCAGCTGGCCCCTTGCGCTGGCTCGACATCCTCGCTCCCGCGCCGCGCTTCGGCCGCGCGCTGCCCGCCCTGCTGCGTGGCCGGCCCAGGCCCTGGATGCTGGCGGGCGGGGCCTATCGCAGCGGTCGTGCGGCCGAGCTGCGTCTGACCCTGAGCGAGCCGCTGATCATCGACGGCGAGCCGTTTGCGCCGGATGCCTGCGGCCAGCTGCTGTTGCAGGCGGGGCCGATGGTGCAGTTCCATGCCCCCGGCTGAGGTTGAGGCTGCGGCACCGCTGGCAGCACTCATCGCCGCCGAACTGCGGCAGCCGGTGCCGGCGGCGATCGCCGCCTTTGCTGCGCATCTCGCCAGTCAGGGCCGGGGTGCGCTGGCGGTGCTGTTCTACGGCAGCAACCTGCGCACCGGCGATCTCGACGGCGTGCTCGATTTCTACATCCTGGTCGAACGCCTGCGCGACTGGCATGGCGCTGCCCTGCCGGCGCTCGCCAATCAGCTGTTGCCGCCCAATGTCGGCTATCACCAGTGGCTTCACGAGGGCCGCACCCTGCGCGCCAAGGTGGCGGTGCTGGCGCTGACGCAGTTCGAGCGGGGCGTGGCTGGCAGCGGTGTCGACACCACGCTGTGGGCGCGTTTTGCGCAGCCCACGCGTCTGCTCTGGGCGCGTGATGCCGCTGCCGCCTGCGCCGCCGCCGCCGCGGTGGCGCAGGCGGTCGTCACCGCCAGCCGCTGGGCCGCGCAGCTCGGCCCTCCGCAGGGGCGGGCTGGCGACTACTGGGATGCGGTTTTCGCCCGCACCTATGCCGCCGAACTGCGGGTCGAAAAATCCAGCCGCGCCCTGAGCCTCGCCGGCCATGATCCGCAACGCTACGCACAGGCGTTGTGCGCAGGCTGGCAGGCTGGCGGGCTGGTGTTCTCAGCCCAGGCCGAGGGCGTTCTGGCGCCGGTAGTGAAGGCGGCGGAACGCAGCGGCGCAGAACGGGCCTGGGCCGCGCGCGCGCGCTGGGGCAAGCCGCTGAACCTGCTGCGGCTGACCAAGAGCGTGTTCACTTTCGAGGGGGGAGCCGACTACGTCGCCTGGAAAGTCGAGCGCCACAGCGGCTACCGGCTGCCGCTCACCGACTGGCAGCGGCGGCATCCGCTGCTGGCCGCACCCAGGGTGCTGTGGACGCTGTGGCGGCGAGGCCTGCTGCGCTGAGGGCGACAACGCGAAAGGCCCGGTTTCCCGGGCCTTTCGATCACTTATCGAGACTTACCTTGCGCCTACCGCGATGGCGCGGTCCAGCTCGGCATTGGCAGGGTAGGCCATTGCCGTCGCCGGCTTGGCGCGGCGCATCGGCGGCAGTGCCGGCAGCACCCCCAGCTGGCGACCCACCGTCTCGAACAGCTGCACCACGCGGTCGATCTGTTCAGTGGTGTGAGCAGCACTGACACTGGAGCGCAGTAGCGGCGCGTTGGTGGGGGTGGCAGGTGGCAGCGCGAGGTTGAGATAGACGCCGCCTTCCAGCAGGCGGTTCCAGAAGGTGACTGCCAGAATCGGGTCTTCCAGGGCCACCGAAACGATGGGGTTGGACTGCGGACCCACCTTGAAGCCGAGATCCTTCAGACCATCGTAGAGACGGTGGGCGTTGGCGTGCAGGCGGCTGCGCAGTTCCGGCATTTCCTGCATGCGGCGCAGGGCGGTGCTGGTCGAGGTCATCACCGACGGCGGCAGCGAGGCAGTGAACATGTAGGGCCGGCAACCGACCCGCAGCACGTCGAATCCATCGAGGTCGGAGACGCAGAACCCGCCGACGCTGCCGAGGCTCTTGGAGAAAGTGCCGACCACGAAATCGACATCGGCCTCGACCCCGGCAGCCTCGGTGAGGCCACGGCCATGCGCGCCGAGCACGCCCAGCGAGTGGGCCTCGTCGACCATCAGCCAGGCTCCCATCTCGCGCTTGACGGCGGCGATTTCCTTCAGCGGGGCGGCGTCGCCGAGCATCGAGTAGATGCCCTCGACCACCACCAGCTTGTCACCCGGCTCGCTGGACAGGCGCTTCAGGCGCTTGGCCAAGTCATCCGGATCGTTGTGGCGGAAGCGCACCACTTCGGCGTGGCCGAGGCGCGCACCGTCGTAGATGCTGGCGTGGCTGTCGGAGTCCAGCAGCAGGTAGTCGCCCTTGCCGGCCAGCGTCGAGAGCATGCCCAGATTGGCCTGGTAGCCGGTCGAAAACACCATGCAGTGCTTGCGATTGAAAAAGCTGGCGAGGTCGGTTTCCAGCTGGCGATGGCCGCCGTAGCTGCCGTTGGCGATGCGGGAGCCGGTAGTGCCGGTGCCCTGCGCGCGCAGCACCTCGACGGAAGCTTCGATGCAGTCCTGGTCGAAGGTCAGTCCGAGATAGTTGTTGGTGCCGAGCAGGATGGTACGACGACCGTTGTGCAGGCCCTCGGTGGGCGAGAACATTTTCTCGAACACCATTTCGAAGGGATTCTGGCCCACTGCACGCAGTTGGTCATACGTCTGCCTTAAAGGGGCAAACTTGTTGAGAATGCTCACGATTTCAGTTTCCTTGCGCGCAATAGTTCGACCACAGTCACCAAGTCATCGAGGGTTTCCACCTCGGCCACTTTTTCCAGCGAAATCACAATATCGAAGCGGTCTTCGAGCGTCAGCATGAAGTCCATTACCGCCAGCGAATCGAGATTCAAGTCGCGCATGATGTGCGTGGTTCCAGACACCGCCACCGAGGCCGGTGCGATCTGCCGCAATCCTTCGACAATCTGCTCCCTCGTGTCGCTCAAATGCTCACTCATCCTTGGACTCTCATTTGACGGCTTGTGGCCCAATTCAGGCACGATTCAGACCGTGCTCGCGGAATTGTAAGCGCTTGGTAATAAAAAGTTCTTGTAAAAATTGCCCCACCACTGCCGTAGCGGCCTGACAGATTACCGCGCCCCAGGGATTTTCAGGGTAGCCAGCCCGCCTGCCGGTACCAGGCGGCGGTGCTGCGGAAGCCCTCGCCCAGCGTGCGGCGCGGCGTGGCGGCGGGCAACAGACTGTCGTCCGGCACGCTCCAGTCCTCGTGCAGCAGTTCGCGCAGCTTGCCGGCATTGAACATGGCCGCCTGGCCCGTCAGCCGGGCCAGCAGCCCGGCGGCGCTGCCCGCACCCCACAGCAAGCCGCGCGGCGGCTGCACGAAACGGGGGCTGGAATTGCCGACGGACTCGGCGGCGGCGGTGAGGATTTCGCGCCAGCTGTAGCCTTCAGGGCGTGCATCGGCAATCGACTGCACCTTGCCGGAAGGTGAGGCAGCCAGCTGCAAGGCGAGGGCGCGGGCGGCGTCTTCGACATGAATGACGGCGATGCGGGCCGATGCCCGGCCCAGCAAAGGCACCAGCGGCTGGCGCGCAAGCTGGAAGAACGCCAGTGTCTCGCGATCGCCGGGGCCATAGATCGCCGGCGGACGGATGATGCTGAGCCGCTCCGGCCCCAGCACGGCTAGGGCGGCTTGTTCGCCCGCCCGCTTGCTGGCGCTGTAGCCGGAAAGCTGCGGCTCGCGCGCCGCCAGGCTGGATACGTGCAGGAAGTGCGCCTGCGGTGCGCCCTTCAACACCGCCTCGGCCAGGGCCTGGGTGCCGTCGCGGTTGATGCGCATGAAGCCGGCGTCGTCGCGGGCCTTGATCGCGCCGGCCAGATGCAGGACGGCATCAGCACCCTGGACCAGCCTCTGCAAGGCAGAGTGGTCTTCGAGACCGCCCAGCACCACTTCGGGGCATAAGCCCTGCCAGAGCGGATGCGCCGGCTCGCTGCGCACCAGCACCCGCAACTGCCAGCCCGCAGCCGCCAGGGCAGCCACGGCCTGACGCCCGACAAAGCCGGTGGCGCCGGTTACCGCAACCGTGCGGCCGCTGCTCACGGATCGGTTTCGGGCCGGGCCAGTGCGCCCTGCAGGTACAGCGCCTTGGCCTTGGCACGGCTGAGCTTGCCCGAGGAGGTGCGCGGCAGCGCCCGGGGTGGCACTGGCACCACATCGGTTTCGACGCCATGGCGCAGGCGCAGCACGCCGGCCACTTCCTTGCGCAGGGCTTCCAGCGCCAGCGCGTCGGCGGGCCGGTGCTCGACCAGCACGACGATGCGCTCGCCGCCGCCATCGTCCACCGCTACCGCAGCGACGTCACCGCTCTTGAGCGCATCGACCTCGCTCTCGGCAGTCCATTCGAGATCCTGCGGCCAGATGTTGCGGCCGTTGATGATGATGAGGTCCTTGGCGCGGCCGGTCACCACGATCTGGCCATCGGCGAGGTAGCCCAGGTCGCCGGTATCGAGCCAGCCGTCGTCGGAGAGCACGGCAGCAGTGGCTTCGGGCTGGCCAAAGTAGCTGTGCATCATGCTTGGGCCGCGGGCGAACAGGCGGCCGACCCGGCGTTCGGCCAGAACTTCGCCGCGCTCGCCGCGCACTGCCACGGCATGTAGCGGCAGCACCGGCCCGCACAGCACGAAATCGCGGCTGCGTTCCGCACCCGGCGCGGCGCTGACAGCGCGGTGTTCACGTTCCAGCACGTCGGTGTCGAGTGATTCGAAGCGGATGCCCTGACCGAGCGGCGCGAAGCTCAGCGCCAGCGCGGTTTCAGCCATGCCATAGCTCGGCACGAAGGTGCTGGCGGCAAAGCCGCAGGCGGCGAACCGCTCGGCAAATGCGGCCAGCGGTTCCGGGCGCACCATGTCGCCGCCGATGCCGGCGCAGCGCCAGCGGGAAAGGTCGATGCCGTCGATGGCGGCGGTCTGTGCGCGGCGGGTGCACAGTTCGTAGCCGAACGTCGGGCTGTACGACAGCGTGCCGCCGTTGCGCGAGATCAGCTGCAGCCACAGCAGCGGCCGGCGCGCGAAATCGCGGGTGGCAAACAAGTCCACCGAAATCTGGCAGGCCAGCGGCGTCAGCAGGAAGCCCACCAGGCCCATGTCGTGATAGATCGGCAGCCAGGAGGTGCAGCGATCCGCAGCACCGATGCCCAGGCCATGGCGGGCGATGGCCAGCAGGTTGGCCATGAGGGCTTTCTGGCTGACGGCGACCCCCAGCGGAAACCGCGTGCTGCCCGACGAGAACTGCAAATAGCAGAAATCTTCCTCGCCCACCGTCGGCAGGACCACCAGGCGCTGGGTGGCGGGAATGTCTGCCAGCGTGCCGGATATCTTCAGTGCCAGTCCCTCCACCGCCTGCGCCAGCCATTCCGCCAGTGCAGTGGGTGCAAAAGCAGCACTGGCGCCGGCGATTTCCAGCATGCGGCGGATGTGGGCCACGTAGGCCTCGCGGCCACCGAAGGCTGCCGGCAGCGGCAGCGTGGTGGGTACCAGCCCGGCATACTGGCAGGCAAAAAAAATGCGGGCGAAGTCGCCATCGGTATCGGCGATCAGCGCCACCCGGTCGCCCGGCAGCAGACCGGTGGCGAGCAGCTGCTGGGCCAGCACGAGAGCCTGTTGCCGCAGGCTGCGGTAGGGCAGCGATTCCGACAGCTCGCCCTTGCTGGAATAGAAATTGAGGCCGGTCGCGCCTTCTGCGGCATAGTCGAGCGCCGCGGTCAGCGTCGCGAAATCGGCCTGTCGGTAGTGGGGGAGTCCGCTCGAAGTCGGAGTGGGCACCTGCATCTCGGAGGCTCTTTTTATGGCTGTAGGGTGACGGACGCGGAAGTCCTGCGGTGGCCGGCAATCATATCGCACGGTGCTCCTGCCTAAACCAGCGCTGCACCATCCACAGCTGGCCGAGCAGCAGCAGCAGCGCACCCAGCACGGCGGCGACGCCTGCACCGTGCAGGGATTGGGTCTGGATCAGCCAGTAGAGCAGCGGCACGTAGATGGCGGTGACTACCAGGCGCATGACCATGACCGCGGTGGCCTTGCCGGCAGAGATCAGCAGTGGCTCCAGCGGCACTGCCCAGATGCCGATGACGGCACCGCTCAGCAGCCACAGCATCACCGGTTTGGCGGCGACGAACTCCGGCCCGATCAGATACTGCAGGGCCGGCCCGCCGAACACCGCGACGATCGCCAGCAGGCTGGTCGCCAGCCCGCCGGCCGCCAGGGCCAGTTGCATGATCAGCTTGCGCAGCCCTGCCCGATCCGGGTTCATCGCCAGCCGCGCCAGTTCGGGATAAAGCGCAGGGACGATCAGCTTGGCAGGTTTGGCGACCGAGTCCGCCAGCTGCTTGGCGACCCGGTACAGCGCGGCATCGGTCGCGCCCAGCAGGGCGCCGACCATCAGGGTGCCGATATGGGTGAAGGCGAGCCCCAGGGTGGTGTTGAAGTTGGTCGACCAGACGAAGCTCCAGATCGCCGGCATTCCCTCTGTCCACGAGCCCTCGAAGCGCCAGCGAAGGCCGGCCAGCGCATTCTGCCTGCGCAGGCTCCAGGTGGCGGTGCCGAACAGGAAGGCGAACGAGGCCACCTTGGCCAGAAACCAGATCATCAGGAATACCTGCAGGCCGGCCCCCACCGACCAGGCGATGGCGGCGCCGATCAGTTTCACCCAGGACTCGATGGTGCTCTCGGCAGCGAGCAGGTCGAAACGATCAACCAGGCGCAGCACGCCGGTGGGGGTGGCGCTGACCATGAACAGAATCGACAACGAGTACAGCGAGACGGCCGCCTGTTCGGCAGCGGGCCAGCCCAGCCGGCTGCCGATCAGCAGGATGCCGATCTGCGCAAATGCAATTCCCGCCACGCCGCTGAGCGCATCCAGCAGCAGGCTGAACCGCAGCACCCGCTGGAAACCGTCGAAGCGTTTTTCCGCAAATGGTGCTGTACCGTAATTGAGCAGCGCCTGCCAGGACTGGAACTTGGCGATCTCGCCGATGGTTTGCGTGTAGGCGTGAATCAGCACCAGCACGCCGAAGGTTTCGACGCCGAGCGTGCGCGCGGTGAGCGCGATGGCCGCCAGGCCCAGCACCGCATTGAGCGCCCTGCCGCCGAGCAGGATGCCGGCGTTGCCCAGAATCAGACGGAAGGAACCGCGCTGGGGGCTAGCGTCGGTGACGACGGGGGACGATGGTTCCGGTGTCACTGACCACATCCCATATCAGACCCGAACCGGTATTGGTCGGGGCGACAGGATTCGAACCTGCGACCTCTTGCTCCCGAAGCAAGCGCTCTACCAAGCTGAGCTACGCCCCGATGTGATGATTGTTTCAGTGCTGGCGCGAGACGGTGAAGTCCGCGAGATTCAGCAGCGCCGTCTTGTGATGCGAGTCGGGAAGATCGCCAAGCGACGCTTTCGCCTGGGCAGAGTGCCGTTCAGCGAGCGCGAGAGTGTAAGGGATGGCCCCGGTCGATTCAATCGCGCCACGCACTTTATTGAGTGTGGCCTCGAAGTCGCCCAGTTCGCCGGTCCTGATCACGGTGCGGATGCTCTCGGCCGTGGCGGCATCACAGTGTTTCAGCGCATGGATCAGCGGCAGCGTCGGTTTTCCCTCCACCAGATCGTTGCCGACCGCCTTGCCGCTCTCGGCGGGGTCGCCGGTGAAATCGATGATGTCGTCGGCCAGCTGATAGGCCATGCCCAGTTCGAGACCGTAGTCCGCCAGGGCCTTGATGGTGGCGTCGCCCGCCGCCGCCGCCAGCGCGCCGAGCGAGGCGGCAGCCCGGAACAGCACCGCGGTCTTCAATTCGATGACCTTGTTATAGCGGGCCTCGTCCACGGCCGGGTCGCGGGCATTCAGCAGTTGCAGCACCTCGCCCTCGGCGATGGCGTTGGTGGTGTCGGCCATCACCTGCATCACCCGCATGTCGCCGACTTCCACCATCATCTGGAAGGCGCGCGAGTAGAGAAAGTCGCCCGACAGCACGGCGGCGGAGTCGCTCCACTGCGCGTTGGCGGTGATGCGCCCGCGCCGCAGGGTGGTGTGATCGACGACGTCGTCGTGCAGCAGGGTGGCGGTGTGGATGAATTCGATCACCGCTGCCAGGATGTGGCCGCGGCCGTCGAGCGCGCCCGCCGCACCGGCGGCCAACAGCGCGGTAGCGGGGCGCAGGCGCTTGCCGCCAGCCTGGACAATGTGGCCCGAGATGTCGTTGATCAGCGGCACCCGCGAGGCGAGGCGCTGGCGGATCACCTGGTTGACGGCGACCAGATCGTCCGCAATCGGGGCAAGAAGCGTTTTGAGGTTCATGCGCTGCGGCGTGGATAAAAGTGGCGCGGATGCTATTGGGGCCTTGCCAAGCCCGTCAATGCGGCGCGTTGACTTGAGGCAGGCAGGTCACTAAAATCCGCGTCCTTTCGCCCAAGCCCGTTCGTTCGTGGTCGGGCTTCGTCACGGAGAACCACGATGTACGCCGTCATCAAAACCGGGGGCAAACAGTATCGCGTCGCCTCGGGCGCAGAACTCAAAGTCGAAAGCCTGGTTGGCGAAGTCGGCAGCACCATCTCTTTCGATGAAGTGCTGATGGTCGGCGAAGGCGAGGCGATCCAGATCGGCGCGCCGTTCGTGACTGGCGCTTCGGTGAAGGCCGAGGTCATCAAGCACGGCCGCGGCGACAAGATCCGCATCATCAAGCACCGCCGCCGCAAGCACTACCACAAGGAACAAGGTCATCGCCAGAATTTCACGGCGGTGAAAATCACGGAGATTGTCGGCGCCTGAGGCGTTGACCATTTCAGGAACTAAGTCATGGCACATAAAAAAGCAGCAGGCTCAACCCGCAACGGTCGCGATTCCGAATCGAAGCGCCTCGGCGTCAAGAAGTTCGGTGGCGAGTCGGTCATCGCCGGCAACATCATAGTTCGCCAGCGCGGCACCGAGTTCAAGCCCGGCGTCAACGTCGGCATGGGCAAGGATCACACCTTGTTTGCGCTCACCGACGGCAAGGTGCTGTTCAAGACGCGCGGTGAGAAAGGCAGAATGCATATCGACATCGTCACGGCGTAATCGCCGTCTCGATGTGCTGAAAAGCCCCGCGAGACGGGGCTTTTTTGTATTCAGGGGTTGATGAGACCCCTGAAAAACGTAGCGAGCGTAGGCAGTTTGTGGGCTGCCGGAGCACAGCAACCGCAGCGCACACATAGTGCGTGAGGATTGCGAGCACCGCCAGCACGCAAAATGACAAGCGCAGTAGTTTTACAGGGGTCTCAGGATGAAGTTTGTAGACGAAGCCGTAATTCATGTTGCCGCAGGCGATGGCGGTGCTGGCTGTGTGAGTTTCCGCCGCGAGAAAGCCATTCCCTTCGGCGGCCCGGACGGTGGTGACGGCGGCGATGGCGGCAGCATCTACGCGGTGGCCGACGTCAACCTCAACACCCTCGCTGACTTTCGTTTCACCATGCGCTTCAAAGCGCCACACGGTGACAAGGGCATGGGCGCAGAGTGCACCGGCCGGGGCGGCGAAGATCTCACCATCAGGATGCCGCTCGGTACCCGCATCATTGATCTCGACACCGATGAAGTGATTGGCGAGCTGACCCGCGTCGGCGAAAAAGTGAAGCTCGCCCAGGGCGGCTTCCATGGCATGGGAAACCGCCGCTTCAAGTCCTCCATCAACCGTTCGCCGTACCAGTCCACGCCTGGATCGCTGGGCGAGCAGCGCGAGCTGGCGCTGGAGCTGTCGCTGATGGGTGATGTCGGCCTGCTGGGGCTGCCCAATGCCGGCAAGTCCACCCTGCTGGCCTCGGCCTCCGCCGCCCGCCCGAAGATTGCCGACTATCCCTTCACCACGCTCTATCCCCAGCCGGGCGTGGTGTCCTGTGGGCTGGGCCGCAGTTTCGTGATGATGGACATCCCCGGCCTCATAGAGGGTGCGGCCAGCGGCGCCGGCCTCGGCCACCGCTTTCTCAAGCACTTGCAGCGCACCAATCTGTTGTTGCACATGATCGACGTCAACCCGCCGGGTGGCGAGGATATCGTCGGGCAGATCAAGACCATCCGTGCCGAGCTGGCGGAGTTCAGCGACGAAGTGTCGGGCCGCGAGCAGTGGCTGGTGTTCAACAAGGCCGACACCCTGCCCGCCGACGAGCTGGAGGCGCTGATCAAGAAATCGCTGCGTCGCCTGCGCTTCAAGGGTCGCCATTTCGTGATCTCCGCCGTCACCCGCTTTGGCGTCGATGCGCTCTGCGAGCAGGCCATGCAGTGGGTGGATGCGCACCGTCCCAAACACATTGACACTTTCGCAGACGATGAACCGTCAGGCACTCCCTAAGACCAGACGCTGGGTCATCAAGGTCGGCAGCTCGCTGGTCACCGCCAAGGGCCAGGGGCTGGACCGCGTCGCCATCGCCGACTGGTGCGCGCAGATCGCCACGCTCCGGCAGCAGGGCCGGCAGGTGGTGCTGGTGTCCTCCGGCGCCGTCGCCGAAGGCATGGCGCGCCTTGGCCTGAAGACTCGCCCCGACACCCTGCACGGCCTGCAGGCCGCGGCCGCAGTCGGCCAGATGGGTCTGGTGCGCGCCTACGAGGCCGAGTTCGAAAAGCACGGCCTGCGCGCCGCACAGGTGTTGCTGACGCACGACGACGTCGCCGATCGCGGCCGCTACCTCAATGCCCGTGGCACTTTCAACACCCTGCTGGAGTTCGGCGTGGTGCCGGTCGTCAACGAAAACGACACGGTGGCCACCGACGAGATCCGGCTCGGCGACAACGACACGCTCGGGGCGCTGACGGTCAATCTCATCGAGGCGGATCTGCTGGTGATCCTCACCGACCAGGAGGGCCTGTTCGACAGCGACCCGCGCGGCAACCCTGCCGCCAAGCTGGTGAACGAAGCCGATCTGGCCGACCCGACGCTGGTCAGCATGGCCGGCGACAGCAAGGGCGCGCTGGGTCGGGGTGGCATGCGCACCAAGCTCAACGCCGCCTACACCGCCGCGCGCTCTGGTGCGGCGACGGTGATCGCCCACGGCCGCACGCCGGAGGCGCTGCTGACCATCGCCCGCGGCGAGCCGATCGGTACCTTGCTGAAGGCCGCGAGCACGCCGATGGCGGCGCGCAAGCGCTGGATCGCCGGACAGTTGCAGGCGCGCGGCAAGCTGCATCTGGATGCCGGTGCCGCCCGCGTGCTCCAGCAGCAGGGCCGCAGCCTGCTGCCGGTTGGCGTGCAGCGGGTCGAAGGAGATTTCCAGCGCGGCGATCTGGTCATCTGCCTAGATCCTCAGGGGACCGAGATCGCGCGCGGCCTGAGCAATTATTCCGCCGCCGACGCGCTGCGCCTGCTGGGCGCGAAGAGCGATGAGGTCAGCGCGCGCATCGGCTATCCGGGCGATGCGGAGATCATCCACCGCGACAATCTGGTGCTGGTCTAACGCCCACAAAAAAGCCGACTTGCGTCGGCTTTTTGCATGCAGCGCAGGCCTTCAGGCCATGGCAGCAATGTGTGCCGTCAGGCGGCTCTTGTGACGTGCAGCCTTGTTCTTGTGGATCAGGCCACGGTCGGCGTAGCGGTCGATCACCGGCACCATCGCGGCGTAGGCGGCAATGGCTTCAGGCTTGTTCTTGGCTTCAACAGCCTTCACGACTTTCTTGATCGTGGTGCGGACCATCGAACGCTGTGCGGTGTTCTGCTCGCGGCTCTTCACAGCTTGGCGGGCGCGTTTTTTGGCTGAGGCAATGTTGGCCAAGAGGTAACTCCAGTGTGCTGTTTGCGCCGCGCTGGCGGCACAAACGGTAAGATGACAAAAAAGGGCGCGAAGTATGGTCGTCGTCCATTGACCTGTCAATGACTGAACCCGCCGCCACACCAGCCCAGCAGCCCTTGCCCAAAGGCCCCTCGCTCAACCGCTCCACCGGCATCGTCGGCGGCATGACCCTGTTGTCGCGCCTGCTCGGCTTCGTGCGCGAGATCATGCTGGCCACCGCGTTCGGCGCCGGGGCGTCGATGGACGCTTTTCTGGTCGCGCTGCAAATCCCCAACTTCGGCCGCCGCATGTTTGCCGAGGGCGCCTTCAGCCAGTCCTTCGTGCCGGTATTCACCGAGACCAAGACGCAGCAGGGCCACGAGGCCAGCCGCGAGATGGTGGCGGTGGTGATGGGCACGCTCGGCGGCGTGCTGTCGCTGATCACGCTCGCTGGCTGCCTCGCGGCCCCGGTGCTGGTGTGGATGTTCGCATCGGGGTTTGCCACCGACGCCGGCAAGGCTGAGCTCGCGGCCGAGCTGCTGCGCTGGACGTTCCCGTACCTGATGTTCATCTCGCTGACCTCGATGGCGGGCGGCATCCTCAATGCCTACGGGCGCTTTGCACTCCCCGCTTTCACCCCGGTGATTCTCAATCTCTGCCTGATCGCCTCCGCCTTCATCGGCGGCGGCGGCGTGCAGGTGCTGGCCTATGCAGTGTTCGTGGCGGGCGTGCTGCAATTTGCCGTGCAGCTGCCTGCGCTGGCCCGGCTCAAGCTGCTGCCGCGGCCACGCTGGGCATGGGGCGATGGCCGGGTGCGGCGCATCCTGAAGCTGATGGTGCCGGTGCTGATCGGCTCCTCGGTGGCGCAGATCAGCCTGCTGCTCAACTCCAATCTCTCCACCCACTTCGGCGATGGCTCGGTGAGCTGGCTGTATTACGCCAATCGCCTGATGGAGTTTCCGCTCGGCATTTTCAGCATCGCCGTCGGCACGGCCATCTTGCCGGCTCTGGCTGCCCAGCATGCGCTGGCGGACACCCGGAAATTTTCCGCCACCCTCGACTGGGCGCTGCGCGCCATCCTCATCATCGGTCTGCCGGCGGCTTTCGGCATGGTGCTCGCCGCCGGCCCCTTGGTGGCGGCGGTCTACGGCCACGGCCGTTTCGACGCCCACGACGTGGAGATGACCACCTGGGCACTGTGGGCTTACGGCGCCGGTTTCATGGGCTTCTCGCTGGTGAAGGTGCTGGTGCCCGGCTTCTACGCGCGGCAGGAAACCCGGCTGCCGGTGCGCTATGCCATCACCGGCCTGGTGGTCGGCATGGGGTTCAGCCTGGGGCTGTTCGTGGTGCATCGCGCGTCGGGCATCGAGGGCGCGCATGTGGGATTGGCGATTTCGACTTCGCTGACCGCCTGGGTCAATGCCGGGCTGCTGTTCCGCCGTCTGCGGGCCGACCATATCTACGTGCCGGGGGCTGGATGGGGTGCTTTCGCGGCCAAGGTGACGCTGGCCACCCTCGCCATGTCCGGAGTGATCTACCTGTTTCATGCGCCCATCACGCAATGGCTGGAACTGGGCGCGCTGGCACGGGGCGGACGCTTGGCGGTGCTGATCGGTGCGGCCATCGGCGCCTACTTCAGCGTGCTGCTGCTGCTTGGCGTGCGGCCGCGCGACCTCAAGCCGCAGCGCGGTTAGCGGGCTGGCAGCCTCTATACTCTGCGGCCGTTTAATTGACTGATGTCATCGCCCCCATGCAGCTGATCCGTGGCCTGCACAACCTGCGTGATGCTTCGCGCGGCTGTGTGCTGTCGATCGGCAACTACGACGGGGTGCACCGCGGCCATCAAGCCCTGCTCCAAGAGTTGCGCCAGCAGAGTGCGGCTGCCGCCTTGCCGGCGACGGTGCTCACCTTCGAGCCGACGCCGCGCGAATATTTTGCCCCCGACCAGGCCCCGCGCCGGGTGCTGACCCTGCGCGACAAGCTGGAGGCACTGGCTGCGCACGGCGTGCAGCGGGTGGTGGTGGCGCACTTTGATGCGCGACTGGCGGCGTGTTCGGCCGAGGCCTTCATCACCGATGTCATCCGCCGCGATCTCGGCACCAAGGTGCTGGTGATTGGCGATGACTTCCGCTTTGGGGCCGGCCGTCGTGGCGACTTTGCCTTGCTGCAACAGCACGCCGCCGCACAGGGCTTTCAGCTGGTGCAGGCGCCGACGCTGGTCACCGACAACGTGCGCTGCTCATCCACCGCGCTGCGGGCCGCGCTGGCAGCGGGCGAACTGGACGCCGCGCAGCGCCTGCTGGGTCGGCGCTTCGCCATCAGCGGCCGGGTGCGCCACGGCAAGAAGCTCGCGCGCGAACTGGGAATGCCCACCGCCAACCTGCCGCTGCGGCGGCTGCCACCGCTGCCGTTCGGGGTCTACGCCGTCCGCGCCACGGTGCCGGGTCGCTTCGAGGCCTGCGCGGGCATCGCCAGCCTGGGGGTGCGTCCCGCGATCGGCTTCACCCCCTGCCTGCTGGAAGTGCATCTGTTCGGGGTGCAGCCCGATCTCTACGGTGCCGAGATGAAGGTGGAGTTCCTGCGCTTCGAGCGCGACGAACAAAACTTTGCCTCGCTCGATGCCCTCAAGCAGCAGATGTTCATCGACGCCGACCGCGTCAAAACCATGTTTGCAAGTATCCATCGCAGTACCTAGAGGCTTTTCGCAGTGGCTGAAGAATCGAAATACAAGGACACCATCCACCTGCCGCAAACCGAGTTTGCGATGCAGGCCAATCTCGCAAAACGCGAGCCGGACATGCTCGCGCGCTGGGAGGCTGATGGCGTCTATGCCGGCCTGATGGCTGCGCGCGAAGGGGCGACGCGTGCCGACAGTTTTTACTTTCTCGATGGCCCGCCCTACGCCAACGGCGACATCCACATCGGCCACGCCGTCAACAAGGTGTTGAAGGATATGGTGGTGAAAGCCGAGCGACTGGGCGGCAAGCGCGCACCCTTCGTGCCCGGCTGGGATTGCCACGGCCTGCCCATCGAACTGATGGTGGAAAAGAAGTTCGGCAAGGTCGGCGAGATGCTCACTGCTGCGGAGTTCCGCGCCCACTGCCGCACGTATGCGGGCGAGCAGATCGAACGGCAGAAGGCCGACTTCAAGCGTCTTGGCATCCTCGCCGACTGGGACCAGCCCTACCTCACCATGCAGCCCGCCTACGAGGCCGAGCAGCTGCGCGTGCTGTCGCGCATTGTCAAGCGCGGCCACGTGGTGCGCGGCTTCAAGCCGGTTCACTGGTGCCTGGATTGCGGCTCGTCATTGGCCGAGGCAGAGGTCGAGTATCAGGACAAGCAATCGTCGGCGGTGGATGTCGCCTTCAAGACCACAGACGCCAGCGATCTCGCCCGCCGTTTCGGCGTGTCTGAGGCCAGTGACGCTGCGTTCGTCATCTGGACCACCACACCGTGGACGCTGCCCGCCAACCAGGCCATCAGTGTCAATGCCGAACTGGACTACGCACTGGTCGAGCAGGGTGGCCGTCTGCTGGTGCTGGCGGC
This sequence comes from Stagnimonas sp., assembly GCA_046598075.1. GTDB lineage: Bacteria > Pseudomonadota > Gammaproteobacteria > Nevskiales > Nevskiaceae > Stagnimonas. The sequence goes on along the minus strand of JBKJJE010000031.1, from coordinate 21,864 downwards.
GGGGCTCGTTGAAGCGGTGTGCAAGCGCCTGGGTGGCGAAGGGAAAATCCTCGCCACGCTGAAGGGCGCGATGCTCGAAGGTGCGAAGGCGCAGCATCCATTCGCAGACCGCGTCGTCCCCATCATCTGCGGCGAGCACGTCACCCTCGATGCCGGCACCGGGCTCGTCCATACCGCGCCTGCGCATGGCGTGGAGGATTTCGTGGTCGGCAAGCTCTATGGCCTCGCGGTGGACAATCCGGTCGGCAGCAACGGCGTGTTCGTCGCCAACGCGCCACTGGTCGCAGGCCAGCACGTGCGCAAGGCCGAGGAGCCGATTCTCGCCGCGCTGCAAGAGAGCGGCGCGCTGCTGCACAGGGCCACCATCACCCACAGCTACCCGCATTGCTGGCGCCACAAGACGCCGCTGATCTTCCGCGCCACGCCGCAGTGGTTCATCAGCATGGACAAGGCAGGCCTGCGCGCTAGCGCAATAGCCGCCATCAAGGCCACGCGCTGGATTCCGGCCTGGGGCGAGGAGCGCATCGCCAGCATGATCCGCGACCGCCCGGACTGGTGCATCTCGCGCCAGCGCTTCTGGGGCGTGCCGCTCGCCCTGTTCGTGCATCGGGAGACGCAAGAGCCGCATCCCGATACCGCAGCCCTGCTGCTGCGCGTCGCCGATGCCGTCGAGAAAAACGGCCTCGAAGCCTGGTTCGGCAGCGTGCCTGCCGACTGGGGAGTGGACGAGGCGATCTACGAGAAGGGCACCGACACCCTCGATGTCTGGTTCGACTCCGGTGTGGCCCAGCCCGCCAGCTTCGTCGCCAATGGTCAGGCCACGCCGGATCAATGCGACATCTATCTGGAAGGCAGCGACCAGCATCGCGGCTGGTTCCATTCCAGCCTGCTGACGCGGGTCGCCACCGATGGCATTGCGCCCTACAAGAGCGTGCTCACCCACGGCTTCACGGTGGATGAGCAAGGCCGCAAGATGAGCAAATCGCTCGGCAATGTGGTCGCCCCGCAAAAAGTCATCTCGACCCTCGGCGCCGATGTGCTGCGGCTGTGGGTGGCGTCGTCGGATTACTCCGGCGAGATTGCCATCAGCGACAACTTGCTCAAGCGCACCGCCGATGCCTATCGCCGCATCCGAAACACCGCGCGCTATCTGCTCGGCAGCCTGCACGGCTTCGATCCCGCGACTGATTCAGTGGCGGCCGAGGACATGGTGGCGGTGGATCGCTGGGCGATCAGCGAGGCTGCACGGGTGCAGGAGGAGATCAAGTCTGCCTATGCCGACCGCGAGTTCCATCGCGTCTATCACACGCTGCACAACTACTGCGTCAATGATCTGGGCGGCCTGTATCTCGATCTGCTGAAAGATCGCCTCTACACGCTGCCAGAGAAATCGCTTGCGCGTCGCAGTGCGCAGACCGCGCTGCTGCACATCGCGGAAGGCCTGGTGCGCTGGATTGCGCCGGTGCTGTCGTTCACGGCGGATGAGATTTGGCGGTTGCTGCCGGGGGATCGTTCGGCGAGCCTGTTCGTGCAGGGCTGGTGGGTGTTCCCCAGTGTCAGCAGCAACGATCTGGATTGGGCGCAGCTCATCGCCGTGCGCGAAGCCATGCGCAAGGAGCTGGAAGGCTTGCGCACCAGTGGTGGCATCGGTTCTTCCTTGCAGGCTGAGGTCAGCATCGCTGCTGATGGCGCTGCACTTACAGCACTTCAAGCCACTGGCGATGAGCTGCGTTTCTGGTTGCAGACTTCAGCGGTGAAGTTGGACGTTGCGAGCGAAGGGCTGAAGGTGACAGCGCTGGCATCAACACAGGCCAAATGCGACCGCTGCTGGCACTACCGCCAAGACGTCGGCGCGCACGCTGGCCACGAAACCATTTGTGGCCGCTGCGTTTCCAACATCGAAGGCCCCGGCGAGACTCGGCGCTGGTTCTAAATGTCTGTCATTCCCGCGAAGGCGGGAATCCAGTCGTCTTTCAAGAGTGCGCCAACACGGTCCTAGATTCCCGCCTTCGCGGGAATGACAAGCAACAGAGTGATTCACTGAAAAACATGCACACCAACTTCCGCTGGCTCATCCTCTCCCTCATCACCATCGTGCTCGACCAGGCGAGCAAGCTCTGGGTCGAGGCCCGGCTGCCGCACTACGGCAGCGAGCCACTCATTGCGCACTTCAATCTCGTGCATCTGCACAACACCGGGGCGGCGTTCTCGATGTTTCGTACCGCGCCGAAGCTGATGTTCATCGGGCTGGCGACGATCGTCTCGCTCGGCATCCTGTCGTGGCTGCACAAGCACCGCCAGGGCGAGACCTTCACCGCCATCGGCCTCTGCCTGATTCTCGGCGGTGCCATCGGCAATGTCATCGACCGCGTGCGCCTGGGCCATGTCACCGACTTCGTCGACTTCTACGTCGGCGACTGGCACTTCGCGGCGTTCAATGTCGCCGATGCGGCGATATCGGTCGGTGCCGCACTGCTCATCCTCGACATGCTGCTGGAATGGAGGCGCGGCGGTGCAAAGGGCATAAGCTAACCGCCATGCAAATCCTGCTCGCCAATCCCCGCGGTTTCTGTGCTGGCGTCGACCGCGCCATCGAGATTGTCGAGCGCGCGCTCGATGCGCTCGGCGCGCCGATCTATGTGCGGCACGAAGTGGTACACAACCGCTTCGTGGTCGAGAACCTCAAGGCCAAGGGCGCGGTGTTCGTCGAGGAAGTCGACGAGATTCCCGAAGGGGCCACCTGCATCTTCTCGGCGCATGGGGTGGCCAGGTCGGTGGTCGAGCGCGCCAGGGCGCGCGGCCTGACGGTGTTCGATGCCACCTGCCCGCTGGTGACCAAGGTGCATATCGAGGTCAAGCGTTACGCCCGCGAGAAGCGCGAGGTGGTGCTGATCGGGCACCAGGGCCATCCGGAAGTGGAGGGCACCATGGGCCAGTTCGATGCCAGCTTAGGCGGCGCGATCTACTTGGTGGAGACGCCAGAAGATGTGGCAGAGCTTGCGCTCAAAAACCCGGCGCACACGGCATTCGTGACGCAGACGACGCTGTCGATGGACGACACCGCCAAAGTGATTGATGCCTTGCGCCAGAAATTTCCCGAGATCATGGGCCCGCGCAAGGACGATATCTGCTACGCCACCACCAACCGCCAGGACGCGGTGAAGCAACTCGCCGGCCAGTGCGAGGTGATGCTGGTGGTGGGTTCGAAGAACTCGTCCAACTCCAACCGTCTGCGCGAGCTGAGCGAGTTGCTGGGCACTGCCGCCTACCTTATCGACGGGCCGGAGGACATCGACCCGGCCTGGGTGCTGGGCAAGGCCAAGGTCGGGGTGACGGCCGGTGCCAGTGCGCCGGAGACACTGGTCAAGCAGGTGGTGACCCGGCTGCAGACGCTGGGCGGTATCGCGCCGCAGGAACTGGCCGGGCGCGAGGAACACATCGTGTTCTCGTTGCCGCCGGCCCTGCGGCGGGCGGTGCGCAACGCGGCAGCCAGCAGCAGCTAGACGGGTTCCCGAAGGTTTTGTCCGCCTGCTCTCGTCTGAGAACGCGAGAAATAAAGATCTGTGCAGGCAAGCCTGCGAACTGATGCGGACAAAACTTTTGGGAGGAGTCTAGGGCCTGTACACAAATGCAACATCGCAGCGGCGGAAGGCTGTTTTTGGGCAGTGCAAGGAACCAGGCGCAGCGAATGGTTGTTCCATTTGCAAGCCTTGTGACGCTGCAATGCCCAAAAACAGCCCCGCCCCGAAGGGTTGCGGCCAAAAAGTCGCCGGGCTTCGTTGCGAACCTTGGCTGTGGAACAACCACAGCCTGCGGCTCGCGCCTCGCCCGGCGGCTTTTTGACTCGCAACGCTGCGACGTTGCATTTGTGTACAGGCCCTAGCGACGCCAGCAGTTGGCGACGGTGCCGATGCTGGCACCGCGGTCGCCGCCGGAGGTGACGCAGAGCGTGCCGCATTTGGTGTCGGTAGTGCTCAAAATGCGGGTCGCATCGATGCGGATCGCGCCGGCAGTGATCGCGCCGCCGGCGCCGCAGGTACTGATAGCACCGCTCGCCGCGCCGGTCAGGCTGAACTGGTAGAGCGCGCCTGCGCTGCTGCTGCTGATCTTGCCGTCGCTCGTTACATAGGCCGCGCTGCCGATGCCCAGGCGGTCAAAGCTGGTGGCGTAGGCCTTGTGATCCACCGCATAGCTCTCCTGCCGCGCCAGCAGATCCTGTAACGCGACTTTCGCCACCGTGCGGTTGGTGCGCATCACGTATTCGCGATAGCTCGGCAGCGCAATGGCGGCGAGAATGCCGATGATGACGATCACGATCAGCAGCTCGATCATCGTCACGCCCCGCTGCGGGCGGCGTGCGAGTGGGGTGGAGGGCAGTCTCATTTTTGGGTCTCGCCCAGGCGTTCGCTCCAGCTGGCGCGATAGCGGGTTTTGGTGGGGATGGAAAACACTTTTCCGCCGGCAGCCTGGTTGGCGCCGGAGAGCACGTTGATCTCGCCGGGCAGACCGTCGGAGAGCGGGATGTCGCGGCCTGCCGAGGTGAGGTTGTTGATGCTGCGGAACTCGCTCTTGCGCACGCCCAGCGAATACAGCCGCGACACGCCTTCGGAGGGCGTGCAGATGCGCGCAGTTGGCAGCGTCGGGTCGGGCGGCACGTAGCTGGTGAAGGTGACAGTGCCGCCGAGAGTGACCGGTGTCGAGAACAGTTTCTCTCCGGAGCGGCTGAAGCTGAAGCGATAGCCGGTGGTGAGTCCGGTGACGTCGGTCTGGGTGCCGGCGGGGACATTGGTGAAGCTGCTGTGCTGTGGGATGCTGCCCTCGGTGAGCAGGATCTCGCTGGCGGACTTGCCACTGACCACATCGGTGTCACGGTAGGCGTAGAACGCGTTCTGGGTGGTGAGATTGAGCACGTCCTCGCGGTCGCCGGTGCCGAACAGCACGATGTCGCTGCCGAGGTTGTTCTGGGAGTTGCGCAGCGGCACGTAGTCGGGCGCGAAGAACATGCGGCGGTCATTGACGAAGGTGTTGGTGCCGCTGGTGTTGTGCCGCCCCACGCTCGCCACCGGGGTGACGGTCCAGCTGCTGGCCGCCGTGCCGGCGAAATCCGCACGCCAGAGCCTGCCACCGGTATCGCCGACATAGAGCCGGTCGGTGAGCGTGTCGTTGTCGCTGTCGACGGCGGTGACATCCGAGGCAAAGCTGTCGACCATCAGCGGATGCGCGTAGCTGCGGGTGCTGGCGGTGTAGCCGACGCTGCCGCGCACGCTGCGCCACAGCAGCTGGCCGGTCGCCGCGTCGATCATGTACAGCGCCGTGCCCTTGTCGCTGCTGCCGCTGCCGTCGTCCAGCCCGACCCGCTCGTCGACGCTGGTGGTCAGCGGATTGTCGATGGTCTTGCTGGTGGTGGCGTCCTTGCCGAGCCGGCTGCCGACGCTGTTGCGGCCGCCGTTGTAGCCGCCACCGAACAGCAACACCGTGTGGGTGGCGAGGTCGGTGGTGGTGCTGGGGCTTTCGTCGAGATCGACCCGGATGCGCCCGACCTGCGGCGTGGAGAAAGCCAGCGCCAGCGGCGCATAGAGCGCGGCACTGCCGGCATCGACCGTGGTCTGGCCGGCGCGGAACAGGCCGGCGCTGGTGATCTTCCACACCAGTTTCGGGCTGGCCGGGTCGGTGATGTCGAGTGCGTAATAGGCGGCTCCGCCACGACGCAGGCCGAAGAACAGCAGCACCCGGTCGCCATCGACGCCGGTGACGTCGCCGATGATGCCGCTGACCCGGCTGGCAGGGGCGCCGGTGGTGGGCACCTTGTCGCGGATCAGCACGATCGGCGAGCCATCGACCCCGAACGGCAGCACCGAGCCGGAGGTGTTTTCACGCAGGGTAGAGATCGACCCCATCACCGCCTGCGGCATGAAGCCCCATTGTTCGATGCCGGTGTCGTCGTCGACCATGTGCAGGATGCCGTCGGCGGAGCCGTAGACCACCCGCACCACATCGCTGGCAGAGCCACCACGCTTGCCGTAGTTGATGGCGACCGGCCGTGAATGCAGCACCGCGCCCAGCATCCACTTGCGGCTGGTGACGCCGGTGTTGGTCGGCGAGCTGCCGGGGCCGGTGCCCTTGGGCGATGCCTTGGTGCCAACGTCGAAGCCGCGGGCATGCAGCAGCAGTTCGCGGTTGACGGTGTCGGCATCGCGGCTGCTGGCGGTGGGGCCGCAGCTGGTCAGGCACATGTTCTGGGTGTTGCCGCAGCTGCTGTTGCAGCTGGCGGCGGTGTTGTTGCAGCCGGTCTTGCAGGAGTTCTGGGTATTGGTGCAATTGGTACGGCAGGTGTTGCCCAGCGAGCCGGGCAGGCAGAGCAGGCTGCAAGACGCCGCAGTGGTGTCGCAGCCGGTGCTGCACAAGGTTTGGTTGGTGCTGCACAGCAGACCACAGGCGCTGGCGTTGGTATTGCAAACGGTGGCGCAGGCCGAGACCGGCGCGACGTAGGCGGTGGCACCGGTGGCTGCCAGCAGTTCGGCCCGCACGCCGGAGTCATCCGGGTTCAGATTGCCGCAGGTCGCCAGATCGGTGCACAGCACGCTGCCGGTGCCCAGGTTGGAGTCGTAATAGATCTTGCGCAGGCTGGCGCCGTTGCTGCGGCCCGGATTGCCGCCGCCATTGAAGACATGGCCGGGAATGTTCTGGCCGGCGCCGCCCAGGTCGGTGACGGCGCCGTCGGAACTGACGCCGGTGCCCAGCCTGGTGGCATCGGTCCAGACCGTCAGTGCGGTGCTGCGGATACGGCCATCGGCCCCCAGGGCGGTGCTGATCGCACCGCTGCCGGTATCGCGAGCATCCACCACATCGAACAGGTTCTGCGGGTTGGGGGCGGCGCGGCTGCGCAGCTTCAGGCGCTTGAGATTGCCCGGCCAGTCGGGCCGCTGGCTGGGGTCGGCGCGGAACTGCGGCAGGTAGGCCGATTGCAGGATGCCGGTCGTCGACTTGCGGCTGGCGGCGATGGCCAGGCTGGTCAGCGAGGCATCGACCGACAGCGGTTTCAGCAGCGAGCCGGCAATCGACTTGCCGCGGCCCAGCAGGCCGACGACATTGGTGTAGGTGGTGACGTTGTTGCCGGCGTTGCGGATCTGGTCGAGTTCGGAGAGATCACCGCCAGTGAACAGATTTTCCTGCACCACGAAGCGCGACTGGATGCGGCGCCGGTCGTCGGCGCCGTAGGCAAAGCCGCTGTCGGCAGCGCCGCTGACCAGTTCCGGCAGGGTCAGGGTGCCGTTGCCATTGGCATCGGCGTTGGGGAACAGCGCCTTCAGTTCGGCATCGGAATCGTTCTGCCCCGCCGCATTGGTGAGCTGCACATGCACCAGGCTGATGGTGCAGGCCTGCGGATAGGTCGCGAGGGCAGGTTTGTAGCTGCGGTGGCTGGCGAGTTCGGCATTGGCATCCCAGGACAGCAGCGGAAAGCTGGCATCGAGATTGTTGGCCACATTGGTATCGCCGTAATCGAAGATGCCCAGGTGACCGTTGTAGATCTCGTCGCCGCGCAGATAGCGGGCGAGCTCGGCGTAGATCTCCTTGGTCTGGTACGGGTGGTTGGCCGAAAACACCGTGGTGGTGGTCGGGCTGGTGACGCTGGGCAGCAGTGCCGTCACCACCCGGCCCAGCAGGGCCACCAGCTGCACCGGGTCGGCGAGGTTGGTCAGCCCGGTGAACAGGTACGCGCCGTTGCTGCATGCCAGGGTGTCCTGACGGGGGGCGGGCAGGCTGGACAGGTCGGCAAACGCGCACACGCCGGTACCGGGGCCCTGGTTGGCGTGGTTGAGCAGAATGGTCACCCGCGAGTCCACCAGCGCACTAAGAATCTGCTGGATCGCCAGCACGTAGGCCGAGCCGTTGGTAAGTGGCAATGCGCCGACCAGCCCCAGAGCACCGCCGAGCAGGGTGCGCACGCTGCTGCTGAGATCGACGATCAGGGTGGCCGGGTTGAGACCACCAACAATTGGCACCACTGCCGAGGGCAGCGAGACACCCAGCAGCGAGGCCAGATCGCCGATGCTGACCCGATTCTGGATATCCAGGCATTGCGGCGTGGTGCCGAGCAGGATGTTGTCGCAGATCACCGTGTTGGGGTTGGTGACGTTGAGGTCCAGGGCCAGCGCCGTCAGCGGCGCCTGCAGCGGCAGCTGCGTGGTGTCGATGTAGAGATCGACATCATCGGCCCGTGCCGCAGTCGCTCCCAGCATCAGGGTGAAGGCCAGCAGCAGGCCGGCCAGCGGGCGGTGCCAAGGGGTGGAGGTATTCATGATCCTATTCCTCATAGTTCACGCCAGCGATCTTGGTGTGCAGTATCAAGGTGCTTTCGGTGATTTCGGCAGCACTCATGCTGTCGGTGTGGCGGTCGTAGCCGCCGATGACGTTGAAGCGCGCGAAGTCGTAGTTCTTGGCACTCAGCTCGGCCTCGCGGAGCACGCTGGCCTCTGCGAACAGCGGCGGCTCGCGGCGGACCTGCGCATAGCCCCAGGTCCTCAGCGGCACGGTGGCGCCGCTGATGTTGAGATTGCTGGTGGCACAGGTGAACAGCGGCAATGCCGGGCGCACGGTGGCCGGCAGCACGCAGCTGCTGAAGCTCAGGTCGTCATTCACCGGCAGCTCGGTGGAGGTGATCACGTACGCCACCATCGACTCCGCCGCCTGCACCGCCGCCATGCGGCTCTCGGCGTTGTTGGAGAGTTTCAGTTCGACTTGCGTGGCCCGCACCGCAGCCACGCCCAGCAGCGTGATGATGACCAGCATCAGCAGGGCGACGGCCAGCGCGGCACCGCGCTGCGACTGGCGGGGCAGGGGCGTGCTCATTGGAAGTTCTTCAGTTGCACGGTAGTGGTGAAGGCGCGGCGCAGCACCCGGGCATCGGTGGCCGGGTCGTAGGTGCGGCTGTAGTCGGCGAGCGTGAAGGTCTTGGCATCGCTGCTGCCGCTGGAGTTCTTGCCGGAGGCGCGCACCAGGATATGGATGCGTGCCGTGCGTGCCTTCTCGAGCTGGGTGGGAGTGGGATTGGAGACATAGTTGTCGACCGTGTCGCTGCTGCCGATCCCCCATTCGATCTGCAGGTTCTCGACCCCTTCGGCGAGGCAGTCTTCGGTCATCGCCGGCGTGGCGGTGGTGTCATCCAGATAGCGGCGGCAGAGGATGGGAATGCCATCGCCGGCGCTACGCAGATAGTTGCGGATGTAATAGATCTGCGGCGTGTAGGCGTACACCTGCACCGGCGCACTGCTGGGTTGGCAGACAGCGCTGACGCCGGAGCTGTCCGGGCAGTCGGCAGGTCCGGCCAGGCTGAAACTGCTGCCGGCGCGGAACAGCGAACCGCTGTTCTGATTGGTCTTCACATAGAAACGGTTGGCGGTGGTGGCCCCCACCGTAGTGGTGCCGCTGACGGTCAGCGCCGCCTCGCCGGAGACGCGGCGGATCATCAGCACATCGGTGTCGGGCTGGATGCTGGCGGGCAGCAGGCAGCTGAACGCGAGGTCGATGGCTGGGGTGTTGGGAGTGTGGTTGCGGAACACCAAGGCGACGCCGACATCGAACAGCCAGTAGTAGCCCGCCGCCTGCGTTGCCGGGCCGCAGTCACCGGCGGCCGAAGCTTTCGCAACCGCGCCGCTGGCGGCGGCAGACACCTTGAGATTGAGCGCCGCATCCGGCGGCCGGACGCCGCCCCAGTAACCCGCCATCGCCAGGTCGCGGCTCAAGGCATCCAGCGCGAAGCGGGCATTGTCCTGGACGGTGGCGAGTGCCTCGTTCTGCCGGTAGTTGAGGTTGCTGGACATGAACACCGCCACCAGCGCGGCGATGGCGATCAGCCCCAGGGTGAGCGCGATCATCAGCTCGATCAGCGTCAGGCCCTGTTGTCGGAATGCGGTGGTGGAGTGGCGCATGGCTATTGGATGTGGGCCTGCAGACGCAGTACGCGGCGGAAGCTCTGGTTGCTGCTCGTATCGAGTTCGTAATCGGCGACCGTGATGCCGCAGCCGGCACCGGTGGGATCGTCCGGGTTGCTGCTGTCTGCGGTCTGACTGATCGCGCTCATGCCGCGCCATTCGATGATGACTTCGATCCAGCTGCCGACGCTGCGCACGCAGCCCACCGGCGAGCGCAGGCCGCCGGCGTTGTTGGTGGCGCTGCCACCGGCGGCGATGGTTTCCGAGGCGCCGTTGAGGCTGTTCGCCCACTGTGCGTAGTCGAGCAGCACCAGTTGCGCGGCGGTGCAGGCAGTGCCGCTGCCGCAGCTCACCGTCGCCGAGGTCGACAGGGTGTCCTTGCCGACGTAACTGCCGGTTTGCAGCGAATTACTGCGGATGCGCTCCAGCATGTCCTGCGCCAGCACCGAGGCGGTGGTGCGCTGCATGGCGTCGAAAGCGGCCTTCTTCGATACCGCCTGCAAGCCTGCCGCGGTCAGCAGGCCGATGGCGACCACGAACACGGTCACCATGGTCTCGATCAGCGTGAAGCCGGTCTGGCGGCGCGCGCTCAGGTACATGGCCGCAGCTCCAGCGAAACCCGGCCGCTGCGGGAGATGTTCAGGCGGCGACCCCTGGCGGCATCGCCCAGGTAACAGAGATCGAAACTGGTCGCGGTCGCGATCCGGCCGGTGGCATCGAAGCTCAGCGGGCTGGTGACGTTACCCAGCGAAAACTGGTCGGTGAGCGGCTCGTGGATCAGGATCGGGGTGGTCGGCGCGCTGCCGGTGTAGACGATCCAGCCGTTCTTCCAGACCCCGCTGTTGCTGGCGTTCGCGCAACTCGGGCTGTCGAGGTTGGCAATGTCGCGCGCGCAGATCGACACCACCGCGTTCTGGGCAATCGCCTCGGAGCGCGCGCGGGTCAGGGCCGAATAGAAACCGGTGGCGGAATTGCGGGCATCGGCGCTGCGAAGGGAGTCGCGAAAGCTGGGAACCGCCAGCCCGGTCAGCACCGAGGCGATGGCGATGACCACCAGCAATTCCATCAGGGTGAAACCGGTCTGTGTGCTGCGCATGGGCTGCTCCTAGGTGCTGTTTTTATCACGTGCACAGCACGCCGGGCGGGGTCGGAAGCCCGCCCCGTGGGCATCGCAGACGGAAGGCGTCAATCAATTGACGCGCGGCACCATATTTTGACGCTCCCACGCTGCATTCGACTGGGTATGCTTCGCCGCCATGATTGTCCCCCGTGCTTCCCAGTCCGCCATCGTCATCGGTGGCGGCGTTATCGGCCTGTTCACCGCCTGGCGTCTGCTGGACGCGGGTTTCGCCGTCACCGTCATCGACCGCGATCGCGTCGGCGGTTCGGCCTCGTGGGCGGGCGGCGGCATCCTCTCGCCGCTGCCGCCATGGCAGGCTCCGGAGCCAGTCTGGTCGCTGGCGGCTGACAGCCTGCTGGCCTATCCCGCACTGGCGGCCGAACTGCTGGCGGCGACCGGGATCGACCCCGAGTGGACTGCCAGCGGCATGCGGGTGCTGGCGGTGGCAGACCCCGAAACAGCACTGGCCTGGGCAGCACACTCCGGCATGGCCGTCGATGTTGCAGCAGCAGGTGCAGCGCAGACAGCGACCGTGCTGCATCTGCCCTGGGTGGCGCAGCTGCGCAGTCCGCGCCTGCTGAAGGCGCTGCGCGCCTACCTGACCGGGCGCGGCGTGCAGTGGCTGGAACACACCGCAGTGACGCACTTCGATATCGCCTCTGGCCGGGTTCGGGCGCTGGCCACTGCGACGGGTCAGCGCTACGGCAGTGATCTGGTGGTGCTGTGCGCGGGAGCTTGGTCAGGCCAGCTCGCGGCGCCCCTGGCCTGGACACTCCCGGTGGAGCCGGTGCGGGGCCAGATGCTGCGCTTCAGCGCCCCGGTCGGATTGCTGTCGGAGGTGGTGCTGGCAGGCGGGCACTATCTGATTCCGCGCCGCGATGGCGGCATCCTGGTCGGCAGCACCCTGGAGTGGACCGGTTTCGATTCGTCGGTCACGGCTGCCGCAGCGGCCAGCCTGTTCGAGGTCGCCTGTGCGCTGTTACCCGCACTGCGGCAGTGCGAGGTCAGCCATCACTGGGCAGCACTCAGGCCGGGCAGCGAGCAGGGCATCCCCTGCATCGGCGAGGCTCCGGGGATCAGCAATCTGTTCGTGAACAGCGGCCATTTCCGCAATGGCATCACGCTCGCCCCCGCATCGGCGCAAAGGCTGCTGGCGCTGATCGGCGCCTGAGCCCGCCAAACCCGCTGCACCGATTCCAGACCGGGCTGATCCGCCCGCAACGGCCGCAGTCCTGGTCAGGCTGCGGCCGCGGCCGAATCGATCAGCAACCGCCACCGCTGCAGCTGAAGTTCTGGCCGCTCTGCCCGGTGGTGATGCCGGAGAAACTGCGATTGGCCGGGGTGAAAGTCTTGGAGCCATTGCCGCCGTTGCTGCCCGGCGTCAGGGTGCCGGTCCAGGTCGAGCCCGAGGCGATGGTGACGGTGCAGACGTAGTTGAAGGTGCAGTTGGAGCCCTGGCAGCTGCCCGGCGTGGTGACGGTGCACGATGCCGCCGCACTGGAGGAGGCGACCGATGCCGCCGAGCTGCGCCCGATGCCAGAAATCGAGCCGGTGATGCTGAAGCTGAGGCTGGCGATGTTCGCCACCGTGTAGTTCTCGGTCAGCTGGTCGCTGGTGACGTTGATGTACGAGCGGTTGGACGGCGAGAAGGTACTGCCGCTGGCCGTGGGCGTCACCGCTCCCGACCACAGATTGGGCACCGTGCAGCTGTAGCTGCCGTTGGGTGAGCCGGCGGTATAGCTGCAGGCACCACCACCGTTGTTGGTGGCAAACGTAGTACCCGCGGTGTTTGGCGAAACCAAGCCGGCGATGGTGAAGCTGGAGGCCGCGCTGCTGTAGTTCTGGCCGGTCAGGCTGGCGTTGACGTTACTGTAGCTGCGGATGGTGGGGGTGAACACCCTGGCGCTGGCCGAGGGCGTGATGCTGCCGCTCCAGCCGCTGGGCACGGTGCAGGTATAGGCACCGGTCGTACTGCTGTCGTAGCTGCAGCTGCCGCCGGTGCTGATGGAAAAACTGGCTGTTGCCGGCGCTGGCGACAGCACGCCGCTGATGGTGAAACTGGTGGTCACGACGGTGGCGCTGAAGTTCTGCGCTGTCTGATTGGCAATGACGTCGGGGTAGCTGCGGCTGGCCGGCGAGAAACTGTAGCCGGCGGATGAAGGTGTGATGCTGCCTACCCAATGCTCCGGCACCGTGCAGCTGTAGGCGCCCGAACTGCTGGTGTAGGTACAGCTGGCGCCGGTGGTGGCGGCAAACGAAACCGAGGCGAGCGCCGGGGTGACGGTGCCGCTGATGGTGTATTGCAGCGTGCTGGCTGTTGAAGTGAAGTCCTGGGCAAGGACATTCGCGATCACATCCATGTAGGTCCGCGACGGCGGCGAGAACACATAGCCGGCCGCCATGGGGGTGATGGTGCCATCCCAGTTGTAGGGCAGCGAGCAGAGGTAGGAGCTGGTGGAATTGGTGCAGCTGCCGCCGTTGCTGGCGGTGAGCGTCAGTCCCGATGGCACCAGCGGCAGGATGGAGCCGGAAATGGTCGGGTTGGCACCCGGTACGGTGACCTCGTGCTGGTCGGTGATGACCACCGAGCCGTCGTGCGGGTCGGTGGTGATGAACTCGTTGATGACGCCGGTGTTGCTCGCCGTGGTGGCGACATTGATGTTGGCCACGCCGAAGCTGCGGCCGGTGGCCACCCCGCGGGTATAGAGATTCTGCCCGGCCTGTTCGGTCACCAGCTGGTCGTTGCGCACGGTCACCACGGCATTGTTGGCGCTGTTCCACTGTGCCAGCTTAGTGAGATTCACCTCGTAGAACGGGATCTCCTGGAACACGGTGGCATCATTGGCGGCGATGCGGCTGGCGAAGGCAGCTTTTTCGGTGTCGTCGAGATAATCGATGTAGAGCCCGCGGGCGACGAAATTCTTGCTGGCATTGACATTGACGTTCGAGCCCACCGGCCAGGGCTTGCTGGGGGCCGTGCTGCCGCTGAGATAGGCCGTCACGAAGTTCTTCACGTAATCGGAATAACTGGTGACATTGGCGGCGTTCACCGTGCCGCTGACCGCAAAGAAGCTCTCAGGGATCAGCGACAGCGTGGTGAGATTCCAGTCCTGGTCGACCACCAGGTTGCCGTCGATGCGCCGGATCCGGCAGGCCTCGCGATAGTTGTTGCCGGTGCCATTGGCCAGCTGGCCATTGGCGTTGTAGTGGTTGTGGTCGCCGCCGGTGTAATCGGTCGAGGGCCGGAACGGGTCGTAGCAATTGTTCTTGCCGCTGTTGGTGGCGGGGTTGCAAGTCTGGTCGTCGTGGTGATCGCGGCAGCAGACGCTGCACTCCGCCGCCTGATCGCTGTCTGCCGGGGCACCGATGCGCTTGGCAACCAGAACCCCCTGCATGTTGTAGCCCTGGCCGCTGCCGGATTGCCTGCAGAGGCAGTTGAGGGTGACAAACTCCTCGCGGGTGATGGTGTTGCTAGCGGCGCTGAAGCGGATGGTTTCGTAGCGGGCGATGGTGTTGATGATCGCCTGACCCTTCTTGTTGAGGGTGGGCGTCGGGTTGGTGGTTTCTTTCTGCTGCGAGCCGCCGATGTTGATGGCGATCACATTGGGTGCCACGCCCGGCACGTAGGGCACGGTCGGCGGTGACGACGAGGTGCCGGAAATCAGGCCGGCCGCCACCGCCGCCGGGTCGATGGAAGCGACCACGTCATCCAGCGCCAGCGTTTTTGCCGCGCCGTCCTGATCGGTCCAGGTGATGGTGACTTTCAAGGCCATAAAATCCGGCCGGGTCTTGGCGGCCGCACCGGCGCAGTTGGCGACGGTCGGGGCCAGGTTGTTTCCGCAGTAATAGCGGGGCGACGCCGTCCAGCTGCGCTGGTAGCTGGTGTTGGACAGCGACACCGCGCCATTGGCGAGTCGCAGCGTGCCATTGGCCTGTTCGGCGCCGCCGAGGTCGTTGCCGATTTCGGCGTAACCGAACACTCCGGCAGCGCCGGTATTGAGCTGGGTGAACGATTTCAGGTCATCGAGCTTCTCGCGCGCCAGCTGGGCTGCAATCGCCCTCGACTTGGCGGTGTTGCCATCGCGCAGGAAAGCACCCTGAAAGCGCGCCAGACCGACCACCCCCACCGCCACCACCAGCAGGGCCACCAGCACTTCGATGATGCCGATGCCGCGCTGGCGGCCGGCTCGGGTGCAGAACGGTGTTGCGCTTGTCGAAATGGCCACGGGAGGTCCTCGGTGGTCGGTGTCAGTAATTGCGCCAGCTGCCGGCGATCGGCGCGATCCGCGAGGCGGGGCCGAGCGCATTGCCCAGATTGTCGAGCACGCCCTTGTCGTAACGGGCGGTGTAGTTGCCGTTGCCGGTATCGATATTGCGGTTGGAAATCATCGAGCCATACAGGGTCGGGCCGCCGTTGAGCTTCACGTCGATGGCGCCGCCGTCATGGGCAAAGGCAAACAGCACGCCGAAGAACTGGCCGTTGGCGTTCATCTGGAAGCTGCCATTGGCAACCACCAGGATGACGGGTGCTTCCAGGCTGCCGACGATGGAGTTGGAGGGGATCGAACAGTCGCCGTTGACCCAGATCAGGCCGGCCGAACTGGCATTGAGTGTGCTGCAGTCGGTAATCACCTGCGCCTGGCTCTCGACCGTGCGCCAGCTGGCTTCGCTGACGCCGAATGTGTATTCGAACAGATCGGGCGGAAAATACGGGCTGTCGGGGTTGGCACCGACGTTGCCGTCGACATCCAGCACATCGATGCCCTCGACATCCTTGCGCGACAGTGTCTGGTCGACTGAATTCGGGCAGCTGCAGGCCGGGCACAGCGTCACCATGTCGCCATCGGAGTCGGTCTGGGTGCCGGTCGGGGTGCCGGTGGAGAGATACTCCCAGACATGGCAGGTCTGCATCGACCCGGTCTCGGTGATATTGGTCGATGACCACGCCGAGAGCGGGACGCCGGTACCACCGCCATTGGGGTTGGCGACGATGCTGATGGTGCCGGACAGACCGATGGTGCCGGCCGCGATCAGCGGGGCGTCCGGCCGATGTGCCAACACCGGCTGGAACACCGCGCTCTGCCGGATCAGCGATTTGCCGAGACCGTCGGACGAGCGTCCTTCGGACACCACGTTGAATACGCCGCCGCTGGGCGTCGCGGCGCCGGGAGTGGTTGCGCGGGCGACGAAATGGGTGAAAAAAGTCCCTGGTGTCTCGGTGCTGGTTTTCAGGTTGGGGACGTTGCTGTATGCCGTCCAGCTGTTGTCGAAGACGTTGCTGGTGCCGTTGCCGCAGGGGGCGGTGGTGCTGCTGCTGCTGCAAGGTGCCCACTTGACGTTGCCGGCATTCATCCAGCCACCTGCCGCGGTGGAGCGGATCTGGCCGACATTCTGGCGCAGGTAGCTTAAGCCCCGCCCCAGTCCGGAGTCGCCCACTGCACCGGACTCCTGCGCGCGCACCTCGTTGGCGGCCCCGCGCTGATCGTTGCTGGATACCTGGGCGGCAGCCAGGGTGATCAGGATGGTGACCACCAGCAGCGCCAGCGAGGTGCCGAGTGCGGCAATGCCGCGCTGCTGCTGGACTGCCGGTTGGCGGGGTGCGTAGCGACCGAGGAGAACAGGGTTCATGGTGAATCCTTATTGCACCCAGTGATTGCGGACGACGGCGACATTGCGCAGTGCGCGCGTGGCACCCGTATCGGAAACCAGGCGTCCGCCGAGGTTGATGGTGTACTCGCGAACCTGGGTGCTGAGCGGGCCCACCAGGACGGTCGGGGTGGTGACCTGGGTCAGCGTGAACTGGCTGATGTTGAGGCTTTCAGGATCCGTCACGTTCTCCCAGTTGCCCGCCGTGCAGCTGGCGCTGGTGGTGGTTCCCTCGACTGCGTTCTCGGTGGTGTCCAGCCGGTAGCCAAACAGTTCGGCACCGGGAGCCGCGGTGTCGAGTACCCCGTCGAGGTCGAGGTCATAGCTGAACAGGATGCAGTTGCCGCCGACCACCGAGATGGTGCGGAACGGATTCAGGATCGTCCAGCTGCCGGCCCGCACCGTGCTGGCAGGTAGCGTCACGCCGCTGGGGATGACCAGTGTCAGCGAACTGCTGCTGGCGACGGCGCTGACTGTCAGGCTGTAGCGGGTGGTCACGCCAGCACTGTTGGGGATCAGCATGATCAGCGTCTGGCCGTTCAGGGTGGCGGCATTGAGCGGTGCCGTGAAGCCGGTGTACGGCAGCGCGCTGCCCCGCTTGAGCGCCGAGGCGGTGATGGTGCCGGTGGTGGCGCTGAACTGGAGGTCTGCCGCCGAGCTGGCCTCGGTAATCTGGGCGGCGATGCCCCAGGCACCGGCACGGGTGATGTCGTAGCTGATGGCGTTCATCAGTCCGCGCAGGTCCTGGTTCATGCGGGTCATCCGCAGCGCACTGGCATTGCTGCCGAAAGTGGAGCTGAGCATGCTGATGCCCGCACCCACCACCAGCAGGCCGGCCACCAGGGCGACCATCATCTCCACCAGGGTGAAGCCGGAGGCTGCGCTGCGACGCCGGAGCGGAGTGGTCTTCAGCATGAGGAGTAACCGCTCAGGCTGCCGCTGGGCGAGCAGAAGCGGATGCGCCCGAAGCCGCTGACTACGACCCGGATGCTGGCAGTGATGTTGTCCGACACCAGGGTGGCGCTGCCCGCTGCCAGCGAGGGCCGCACAGGGCTGAACGAGAGGTTGCCGCCAAACGGCACGGCGTCGAGCCGGATCCCCCGATACCGTGTGCTGCTGACGTTGGTGGGAACCGCAACGCCGGCGGCGTCGGTGTCCAGCGTGCAGTAGCTGCTGCTGGGGGGATCAGTCTCTCTGCAGTTGCAGTTGGTGTTGGCCCTGATGCCGTAGCACCAGCTGCCGTCACCGCCGACATCGAAGTTCATGATGATGGTCTGGTTGCGCTTCTGCGCTTCGCTGCGGGCTAGGTTCAGGTCACTGCGCAGCGATTCGGCGGCACCACGCAGGCGGCTGCGGGCGAACATTTCCGTGAACGAGGGAAACGCGATGCTGGCGAGAATCCCGGCGATGGTCACCACCACGATCACCTCCACCAGCGATACCCCGGCCTGGGCTCGCCTGTTGATGTTGTGCTGCTTCTCCATCGCGCCCATTCAAGTCTCCCTGACTGCGGCTACAGTAACTGAGTGTAAGCAGGGATTTCAATTAAGCGACGATGTCGGTCACAGTCGTGCAAGCGCTGATCGGAGCAAGCGCCCCGCTGATCGGGTGACGAGCAAATGGCGCCGGGTACCGGACCCAGGGTGAACAATGAATTCAAGCAAGGGTGAACTGATGAAAAAAGTACCTTCGAAAGGCTTCACGTTGATGGAGCTGATGATCGTGGTGGCGATTGTCGGCATCCTGGCTGCCATCGCGATCCCGAGTTACCAGAGCTACGTGCGCAAGGCCAGACGCAGCGATGCGATCGCCTCGCTGGTGGCGATGCAGTCGCAGCAGGAGAAATGGCGCGCCAGCAATGACAGCTATACCGGCACTCTCAGCAACATCGGGGCGCCGACCTCGACGTATTACGTCTACACCATCAGCAATGTCGGCGTTTCCAGCTACACGCTGACCGCGACGGCCACCACCGCAACCGGACAGTCGAACGACAGGCAGTCGGGTACCACGTGCAGCCCGCTGACGCTGACGCAAAGCAATGTCAAAAGCCCGGCGGTGTGCTGGCAGCGCTGATCAGGCAAGCAACCGCCGCGCGGTATGCAGCGCGGCGATCAGCTGATCGATGTCCTCAACGTCGTTGTAGGCCGCCAGTGAAGCCCTGGTGGTGGCGCTCACTGCAAAGCGCGCCATCAGCGGCATCGTGCAGTGATGCCCGGTGCGCACCGCCACACCGGCCATATCGAGCAGGCTGCCGAGGTCCTGGGGATTGGCACCATCGAGCACGAAGGAGAGGATGCCGCCCTTGCCGGTGGCGGTGCCGATCAGTCGCAGCCCCGGGATCGAGGTGAGTCTCGGCGTGGCGTATTCCAGCAGCGCATGCTCTTGGTCGGCGATGGCCTGAAGGCCGATGCCATCGACGTAGTCGATGGCGGCTGCCAGGCCGATGGCCCCGGCCATGTCGGGCGTGCCGGCCTCGAAGCGGTACGGCGGTTCGGCCCAGGTTGACCCGGCAAAACTGACGGTGCGGATCATGTCGCCGCCGCCGTGCCAGGGCGGCATGGCATCAAGCCGCTCGCGCCTGCCGAGCAGGCAGCCGAAGCCGGTCGGCCCGTAGAGCTTGTGGGCAGAAAACGTGTAGAAGTCGGCGCCGAGTGCTGCGAAATCAACCTTGAGATGGGCGACTGCCTGGGCGCCGTCGACCAGTACCGGAATGCCGCGTGCCTTCGCCTCGCGGATGATTTCCGCTACCGGGTTGACGGTGCCGAGCGTGTTGGAGACGTGCACCACGGCGATGAAGCGGGTGCGCTCGTTGAGCAGCTGGCGCCATCCTTCGAGGTCGAGCGCGCCGTCGTCGAGCACCGGTGCCGCGATCACTTTCGCGCCACGCTCGGCGGCCACCAGCTGCCAGGGCACGATGTTGCTGTGGTGCTCCATGCCGGTGAGCAGAATCTCGTCGCCTTGTTTCAGGCGCGGCCGCAGGAAGCTGTAGGCGACCAGGTTGATCGCCTCGGTGCAGCCGCGGGTGAACACCACTTCTTCGCGCTGGGCATTGAAGAAGCGTGCGATGCGGTCGCGCGCGCCCTCGTACTGAGTGGTGGCGCGTTCGGCCAGCTCGTGCACGGCGCGGTGCACATTGGCGTTGCTGGTTTCGTAATAGCGGCTGATCGCCGCGATGACCGCGCGTGGTTTCTGGGTGGTGGCGGCGTTGTCGAGATAGGCCAGGCGCTTGCCGCGCACGCGCTCGTTGAGGATGGGAAAGTCTGCTCGTATCCGATCAATCGGATACGAGTCGTCCCGGCCAGGGATTGGCAGGGACCCAGTGTCAGGGATGTCTTTCATTTGCGCTGCACGTGGTAGCTCATGGCGCGTTCGCCAGCAACAGGGTGCTGACGCGCTGCTCGGCCCAGTCCTTCAGACCCGGCAGTGGCACTTTATCCAAAGCCGCTTGCGCGAAGGCTTGTGTCAGCAGGCTCTGCGCCTCGGCAGCACTCAAGCCCCGCGAACGCAGGTAGAAAGCGGCGTCCTCATCAAGCTGACCGAAAGTCGCGCCGTGCGCGCACTGCACATCGTCGGCGTAAATCTCCAGCTCCGGCTTGGCGTCGATCTCGGCCTTGTCACTGAGCAGCAGGCTGGCGATACGGGTCTCGGAATCGGTCTTGGCTGCCCCGGCAAGCACCTGCACCTTGGCGTTGAGGATGGCGCGCGAAGCAGCTGCCCCAATCAGCCGCGCGTGGCTGCGACTGGTGCAGCGCGGTGCGGCATGCCAGACATGGCTGCGCTGATCGACGCGGCTCTTGCCGGTGAGCGCGGCAAGGCCGGTCTGCTCGAAGCGTGCGCCGGGTTCGGCCAGAGTGACTTCGGTTTCCTGCCGTACGCGGGCGCCGCCAAAGTCGAGCTGGATCATCTCCAGCGTTGCATCTGCGGCGACGTGAGCCTTTAGATATAGGGCGCGGGTGGCCTTGGGGTCGGCATCCTGCACGCGGATCAGTGTCAGGTGGCTGCCGGCGGCCAAGGTGAGCGTGAGCACGGCGGTGAGCAGCGTGTCGCTGTCGCCAGCGCCTGGTGCATCCCAGATCAGCACGGTGGCATTCGAGCCTGCCGACAGCGCCAGCCGATGCCGCAGGTGGCGCATGGTCTGTTCGCCTGCGAGCGCATGGGTGATGAGGAAGGGAATGTTGGCCACGCCGTCGATGGTCTTGTCCACGCCCTGCTTGGCGAAGGCGCGGTTGAGGGCATCGAGCGCGAAGCTGGTTGCGGTCTGTACCGGATCGAGTGCCACCAGCGTGAGGGGCTGTGCGCGGTCGAGTGCGAACACGGGATCGAGTGCGGGCTTGGCGATGGTGAAGGCTTGCTCGGCAAGCCCAGACCAGTCGCTGTAGTGCCAGCTCTCAAGCTCCGGAGTCGGCCAGCCTGCGGCCTCGAAGCGCGCGAAGGCATCGACGCGCTGGGCGTGCTGATCATGCGGCAGGCTGTTGCGGCAACTGTCGAAGAAGTTCATGCCTTGACTCACGCGGCCTCAAGCCAGCCGTAGCCTTTCTCTTCGAGTTCGAGCGCCAGTTCAGGGCCACCGCTCCGGACGATGCGGCCACCCGCCAGAACATGCACGAAGTCGGGCTTCACGTAGTCCAGCAGGCGCTGGTAGTGGGTGACCAGCACGGTGGCGCGCCCCGGGCCGCGCAGGGCGTTGATGCCATCGGCCACCACTTTCAGCGCGTCGATGTCGAGGCCGGAATCGGTCTCGTCGAGCAGCATCAGTGTCGGTTCGAGCACCAGCATCTGCAGGATCTCGTTGCGCTTTTTCTCGCCGCCGGAAAAGCCCTCGTTGACGCCGCGTTGCAGCATTTTCGGTTCCATCGCCACCTGCTTCACCTTCTGCTTGACGAAGGCGAGAAAGCTGCCGGCATCCATCTCTGGCTTGCCCTCATGCTTGAGCTTGGCGTTGAGTGCCGCCTTCAGCAGCGTGGTGTTCGACACACCCGGAATCTCGGCCGGATATTGAAAGCTGAGGAACACGCCGCTGCGGGCGCGCAGCTCGGCGGGCATGGCGAGCAAGTCTGCGCCCTGATAGCTCACGGTGCCGCCGGTGACGAGGTAGTCCTCATGGCCCGCCAGCAGCTTCGCCAGCGTGGATTTGCCCGCGCCATTCGGCCCCATGATGGCGTG
>JBKJJE010000039.1:0-2831 GCA_046598075.1 Stagnimonas sp. | reverse complement strand
GGCATCGGCGAACAGGCGGCAAAACAGCTGGCGGCGAAAGGTGCCGTGGTGTGCCTGGTCGCGCGCCGTGCCGAAGAGCTGGCGCGGGTCGCGGCCGAGATCCAGGCCGCCGGCGGGACGGTGCACTGCTACCCGAGCAATCTGGCCGAGACCGCCTCGGTCGATGCCCTGGTCACCAGCCTGCTGCACGACCATCCGCGCATCGACGTGCTGGTGAACAACGCCGGCCGTTCGATCCGCCGGCCACTGATGGAGAGCTTCGACCGTCCGCACGATTTCGAGCGCACCATCCAGCTCAACTACCTGGCGGTGGTGCGGCTCAGCCTCGGCCTGCTGCCGCGCATGCTCGCCCAGGGCGGCGGCCACGTCATCAACGTCTCCAGCGTCGCCGCGCTGATGACCACGCCGCGCTTCGCCGCCTATCAGGCCAGCAAGGCGGCGGTCGATGCGTTCAGCCGCTCGCTGCGCATCGAGCTGGCCGAGAAAGGCATTGCCGTCACCAGCATCAACTATCCGCTGGTGAAGACGGCAATGACCGCGCCCACCGCCATCTACAAATATCTGCCGCAGATGGAAGTCGCCGATGCCGCGGGCTGGATCGTCGACGCGGTCGCCACCCGGCCGGTGCGGCGTACCATCCGCTTGGCGCTGGCGGTACAGATCGCCACTGCCATCCTGCCCGGCCCGGTACTCAAGGGCATGGCGGTGTTCTACGCCAATCGCGCTGCCAAGCTGCGCAAGCAGCTCGAGGCCGAAAGCCGGTGAGCCGCAGGCCGCGCTGGCGAACCGGGCGCACGCTGCTGGGGCTGGTGCTGGTTGCCGCAGCACTGCTGCTGCTGCCGGTGGTGGTGCTGCGCTGGCTGCCGGCGCCGACCAGCGCCTTCATGCTGCTGAGCGATACCCGGCCGATACGCTACCAGTGGGTTCCTGCCGCGCGCATCTCCGACGCCGCGCGGCGCGCGGTGGTGGCCTCCGAAGACCAGAAATTCTTCGAGCACCAGGGCTTCGACATCGAAGCAATGGAAAAGGCCTATGCCCACAACCAGAAGTCGAAGCGGCGGCGCGGGGCGTCCACCATCAGCCAGCAGACCGCAAAGAACCTGTTCCTGTGGTCGGGCGGCGGCTATTTCCGCAAGGGGCTGGAGGCCGGCTACACGGTGCTGATCGAGGCGCTCTGGTCCAAGCAGCGCATCCTCACCGTCTATCTCAACATCGCCGAGTTCGGGCCGGGCATCTACGGCGTGGAAGCCGCTGCGCAGGCGTTCTTCAACAAGTCCGCCGCCGGCCTGACGGTGACTGAAGCCGCAAGACTCGCTGCGGTGCTGCCCAGCCCCCGGCGCTGGAGCGTGGCGCGACCCGGCCCCTACGTGCAGAAGCGCACTGGCTGGATCCTGCGGCAGATGGGTGCCGGCCCACGCGCCGCGCCGGTGGAAGAGCCAGAGCCACCGCCGGAGGCCGATGCGGATGTCCGGGAAGAATCGCCGCCTGCCGATCCCGCCGTCGAGCCGCCCGCGCCGCAGCCGCAGGAGCAGACCTTGCAGCAGCAGCTGGAACAGGAGCTGCAGCAGCGCGAGGCTGCCGCCGAACAGCCCGCTCCGGTGCAACCGGCGCCCGCGCCGACGGAAAGCGCCGAGCCGCCGCAGCGATAGCGATCTGCTGCGGCAGGCAGCCCTGTTGGCGCATGTTCAGGCCAGAATCACCTGCAAACAGTTGCGATTCATGCGGACGATCTACGGTGACTGCGACGAACGATTCGTTCGCATGTTCCTGGAGATTCCGATGAGCGAAGACCTGCAGAAAATCAAGATCGAACCGACCGATCAGCAGAAGAAGGATGGCAACCTGGACCCGATGACCGACGCCCCTGGCGCCCATCCGGTCGGTACTGGTGTGGGTGCTGCCGTCGGCGGTGCCGCAGGCATCGCTGGTGGTATCGCCGCGTCAGCAGCGACCGGGCTCGCGACCGGTACCGTGCTGGGAGGGCCAGTGGGTGCAGTGGTCGGTCTTGTGGCCGGTGCAGTGGTCGGCGGACTGGCCGGCAAGGCGGTTGCCGAACAGGTCGACCCGACTGTCGAAGAAGCCTACTGGCGCGAGCACTACAGCAAGCAGACCTACTATCGCCCCGGCGAGCCCTACGAGGTGTACGGCCCGGCCTATCGCACCGGCTACGAGGGCCGCAGCCGCTATGTCGGCAAAACTTTCGAAGAGGTCGAATACGACCTGCAGAAGGACTACGACAGCAACCGGGGTGACTCGAAGCTGAGCTGGGACGGTGCCAAGGACGCAGTGCGTTCAGCCTGGAATCGCCTCACCGGTGATGCCGGGCGGCCCCACCGCGGCATGTGATCGCTGCTGCATGGAACGGGGCTTTGCGGCCCCGTTTTTTTGTACGCAGCCCCCGTCTTCATCAATAGCAGCGGTTAGGAAATCACCATGGACCTGAAAAGTGGCTATCCCTTCTGGGCCATCCGCAACGGCCTGATGACAGCGTTCCCCAAGCTGCAGCAAGACCTGAGCTGCGATGTGCTGATCGTCGGTGCCGGCATCACCGGCGCGCTGATCGCGCACGCCATGAACGAAGCCGGACTTGCGGTCTGCGTCGTCGACCGGCGCGACGTTGCCTGGGGCAGTACCTCTGCCAGCACGGCGCTGCTGCAATACGAAATCGATACCGAAATGCAGGACTTGCGCAAACGCTATGGCGAGGCCGATGCCCTGCTGGCCTACCGGGCCTGCGCCGCTGCCATCGGCAAGCTGCAGCGGCTGGCGACCAGGCTTGGCGGCATCGACTTCCAGCCGATGCAGAGCCTGTATTACGCCAGCCACTGGTA
>JBKJJE010000183.1:0-2938 GCA_046598075.1 Stagnimonas sp. | reverse complement strand
GGCAGCGTCGGCGCCAACGTGATGACGCCGGCGATCGCCAGGGCCGAGTGGATCGCGATCTATGTCGATACCTGGCTGACGCAGGGCTGGGTCGAGGGCGGTACGGCGCTGACGCAGTTCAAGGCCGACCT
Source organism: Stagnimonas sp. (assembly GCA_046598075.1). Lineage (GTDB taxonomy): Bacteria > Pseudomonadota > Gammaproteobacteria > Nevskiales > Nevskiaceae > Stagnimonas. Next base: position 2,807 of record JBKJJE010000183.1, on the reverse strand, counting down.
GCGGGTCGAGATCGATGCGGCAGATCCAAACCGCCTCAACAGCCTGGTGCCGCCGGATCTCATCAACCAGTTGCGCGTGCAGGCAGCGCAGATCGCCTTTCTTCGCTAAACCCTTTCTCTCCGGAGCTTTCACATGTCCCAGTTACTCGGCAAGGCGCGCATCCGCGCCAACGGCAAGGAGCTGCTCACTCTCCCCGGCAGCTCGCTCAAGATCGGCGGCGACAAGCGCACGCCAGTGGTGGGCGCGCTCAAGGTACACGGCTTCACGGCCGAGATTGTGCCGCCGATGCTCAGCTGCAAGATCACGCAGACCAGGGACATCGACGTCAGCGACGTCGATGCCATCACCGAAGCGACCATCCTCTGGGAGGGCGACGACGGCATCAACTACGTGATCACCGGCGGCTTCTGCCAGGGTGAGAGCGAGCTCAACGAGAAGGCAGGCGAGATCACGGCCAGCTTCAGCGGCGTGAGCTGCGTCCGGGTGTAAGCACATGGACGCCAAAACCATCGCCCGACTGGCCGCCCAGGGCTTCAAGGTCAACGCCGCCGGCCACATCGAGGGCTCGCTCAAGAGCGGCCTGAAGATTGGCGACAAGACGCACACCAGCTTCGAGATTCGTGACGCCCTGGGTGAAGACCTGTTCGCGGCCGAGCTCGAGGCCGACGCCGCCAAGCCACTGACCTACAGCTCCGCGCTGCTCTGCCGCCAGCTGCTGCGCACCGGCGACTACACCGGCCCGTTTTCGCTCGCCCTGGTGGGCAAGCTCAAGGCCACTGACCTCGCCGTGTTGCGCGCTGCGCAGCTGGAGGTCGAGCGCCTGGGGGAAGGCTGAGCGGCCGCAGGGCCGCCATCCTCGACCAAGTGCTACTGATCGCCCACCACACCGGCTGGAGTGAAGCCGAACTGCTGAAGATGCCCGGCTCCCGCCGGGCTCACTACATCCGGCGGCTGCTGCCCAAGGGGAGCCAGTGAGCGAGATGACCGTCGCGCTGCGGCTGCTGCTGGATGGGCGGCAGTTCGATACTGGCTTTCGCGGTGCCGGCCGCTCGCGGCAGCGGTTCGTCGACGACACTCGCCGCGACTTCGGCGGGCTCAACCGCCTGATGCGCGACACGCGGACGCAGCTGGCTGGCCTGGGCATTGGCTTTGGTGTGGTGGCCACGGGTGCCAAGTCCGCGCAGCTCGACAAGTCGCTGATCCGCATTGGCCAGACCGCCGACGCCACGCGCGAGCAGGTCGTGGGCCTGCGCAGGGAGTTGTTCTCGATGTCGCGCGAGACCGGTCAGCAGGTCGAGAATCTGGCGGGCGGCTTCGATGTGCTGATCCAGAAGGGGCTTGCCTACAAGCAGGCACTCGCCTCGATCAGCGCCATCAACAGGGCTTCGGCGGTTACCGGTGCCGCGCCCGGCACGCTGGCCGAGGCGCTCTTCGTCGGCGGCAGCACTTTCAATTTCGACCTCAGCAATCCAGCAACCGCCGTCAGCCTGCTCGACCAGATGTACGCGGCGGCGAAGTCCGGCTCGGCCGAGCTGGAGCAGCTGTCGAGCATCTTCGGCGTGGTGGGCGGCAAGGCCAAGGATGCCGGCATGTCGTTCAAGGACACACTCGCCTTCGTCGAGACGCTGTCGCTCACGACCCCCGCGGCACGGCTGGAAACACTGGCTGATTCGACGCTTCGCCTCTTCACCAACATCAACTACCTGAAGACCGCGTCGAAGGCGCTCAAGAACCAGGGCCTGTTCTTCGACAACCAGGGTGCTCGCCGCAACCCGGCCGAGATCCTCGCGGAGATCCTGGCCAGCTACAAGAAGCAGCCGACCGACAAGGCCCGCCTCGATTTCTTCGGCAAGGCTTTCAGCTCCACCGATCTCGACACCCAGACTGGCCTGCGCAAGCTGCTCGACGAGGGCAGCCTGAAGGACATGGCCAATATCGCCCGCAGCCTCGACCAGGCGGGCGGCAGCATCGAGCGCAATCTGCCAGGCGCCATCGACAACGCGGTGGATCAGGCCAATCGCCTGAAGACCACCATGCGTCAGGTCGGCGACGAGTTCGCTCAACCCGTCAACAAGGCACTGGCTGATCTCCTCAACTACGGCTTAAACCGCCAGGACAAAGGTGGCCTCGGCCTTTCGCCAGGCCAGACCGCCGCCTGGTCGATCGGCGGTGTGGTCGTCGCCGGCGCAGTGGCCAGCGGAGTGACCGCTCTGGTGTCGATGCTGCCCGGTGCGCTGGGCAAGATTCTGGGTGGCGGTGTCAGCACCGCCGCCGGGCTCGCCCAGGGCCAGCTGGTGGAAAAGGCCGGTCTCGGCACCGCCGTGTTCGTCACCAACTGGCCGGGCAGCCTGGGCGGCGGCGGGGCGGGCGATGCCCTGGGCGGCGCTGCGGCCGCACTGGGCGGCGGCGCGGTGCTCAAGGGCCTGCCGGCAACCATGCGGCTGTTGAAGAGCGCCAGCGTGTTGTCGCTGCTCAGTGGCAGCCTCGGTGCTGGCGGCGTCGCGGCCGCACTGGGCGGCGTCGGCGTCGCGGGTGCCGCCGGCTACGGAGCCGGCACCTTGGCCTACAAAGGTTTGTTCGAGGGCAATGCGATCGGTGACGCCATCGGCGAGGCCATCGCCCGTTCACTGGCCGGTCTCGGCAACGACAATGCCGCCGCCGCGCTGGCCAGCAACGCCAGCCCGCTCAAGGGCGAGCTGACCATTCGTATCGACCAGGACGGCCGCGCCAGGGTCGGTGCGATCACCGCCAAGGGAGGCCTCGATCTCAACGTCGCCACCGGCATGCGGATTTTCGGGGCGACGCC
>JBKJJE010000116.1:0-3693 GCA_046598075.1 Stagnimonas sp. | reverse complement strand
GTCGGCCGTGTCGGTTTCAAACGCACCCCACCAGCCCGCCTTTTGCAGCACAGGCGTCAGGGTGTCGATGAACCACCGCTCGGTCTTGCCCTCGGCCAGCGCCTGGTCCAGTGCCTGTCGAATGGTCTTGAGCAGATCAAGGTCGGTTACCTTGGCCACGGTGAAGGCACGGGAGTTGGCCTCCTGCAGGGTTTCCTGCCAGTTCCAGCTGATCGCATAGCCCTTGGAGCGGAACCAGGCGATGGCTTCTTCGGGTGGCAGGGCGATGGCTTCGGCCAGGTCAGGCCGCATGGCAAAACCCCTGCATTTCACGCACAAATAAAGGGGGTTTAAAGCCGCAGAACCGCTTCACTGTGTGCGCCAACAGAGCGATGGTGTGTGCACCACAACCAATGCCGAGCACGCCATGAAACGCACCACATACCTGCAATTTTTTGCCACTGAGCAAGAAGCCAAAGCCCACTCGCACACGCTGACCCGCGCACACGCCAAGGGCGACCGCGAGATTTTCTGCGTGATGGCTGGCCCGGAAGCCAACTGGGCATGCTGTGACCTTCGCACCGCCATCGAAAGCGAGATGCCCTACAGCTGGAGCGCCTAAGCGCACGCTAAGCACCTTGCATCGCCGGGTCGGCCGCATTCAGCCGACCCCAAACCATCCCCACGAAAATCGCCCGGCTCAGCAGCCCTTGCAGGGCAGCGTCGTCGAGGTTCGGGTACAGCTCGGCGAGCTGGGCCTGCAGCGCCTCGGGCGGCAGGCCATCTTTCACCGCCTCCATCACCGGCGCCAGCAGCTGCTCGATCAGCGGCTGTAGCTGAGCATCGAGGTCGACCGCATCAAGCGCAGCCTGGTCGGGGAAGGCCTCGCGTAGCGACGCGGCGAACTCGGCCGCGGTGGTCTGCTCGGCACCCGGCACGGCCGGCTTGGGTACGGCGGCTTGCATTGCATCCTCGGCATCCTCCGGGTTGGCCAGCGTGATGCCCAGTTCCTCGGCCATCGCCTTGCGGCTGGGTTTGCCGCCGAGGTCAGCGAACACCTTGTAGATCTCGGCGCGGTCCTTGCTGACCTCTTCGTCGGCCATGAACTCGCTGGTCGGTGGCTTGGCGTCCTCACCCAGGTTGATGCGGGTGATGAGTGCCCACAGCGCATCCAGGCTGTAGGCGATCTGCTCCCGGTCGCCTGCCATCACATCCAGCGTGCGGCCGCGATGGGTCTCGCTGGCCGCGCGGCTGCCGCTGCCTGTCTGCTCGCTGCTCAGCGTCTGGCTGGTGAGCGCCTTCGACATCTCGGCGTTGCAGGTTTCGATGAGCTGGTGCTGCGCCAGCTTGCCGCCGCCGCTGCTGCCCTTGGCCTCGAGCAGCTCAATTCCACTGCCGTCCTCGATGGCGGCATAGCCCGCCTCGATGATGCTGGCCAGCGCTTGCTCCAGGGCGTCCACCTGCGGCTCCGGCGTGCCGGCCGGGTATTTACCAATGGGGAACGGGATGCCGAAGCGCTCGCAGAACTTCACGAACCACCGAAAGCCACCGTGCTTGAATAGATAAGGCCAGTAGCAGCTCGACAGCAGCGCGCGGCCATAGGGGTTGTCGTAGTCGGGCATGTGGCGGACCAACAGGAAATACATCTCCTCGGCCGGCACGCCAAAGATCGGCGCGCTGCGCGTCATCAAGCGCAGCGCACCATCCGGGTCAAAGCCAAAGCGGCGTTGCGGCCGGGTGAGGATGCGCGAGGGCATCAGCACATCCCCGGTTTTCTCCCACACCACCTCCTGCACGGCATAGCCGCGGAATGGCGCACGGCCCATCGCCCAGATCACATCGTTCCAGGTCGTGTTGGGGGCCGGTGCGCGCGCCAGCAGCTGCTGGCACAGCTCGAAGGCGCGTTTGTCCTTGCGGCTTTCGCCCCCCGGCTGCAAGCGGTGCTCAAAGCGCAGCAGATCGCCCCGCACCATGCGCAGCTCGCCCATCACATGGGCATCGGACTCGATGGCGTCGTGGATCTCCTCACCGCGACCGAGCCTGCGCAGAATGGGGTCGGGGTTGGGGAGGATTTGTAGCGCGGCATAAAAGCGTGGGTCGCTGGCGCGGCTGGCCAGCTCGCCAGCGGTCGGACTATTCTTGAGACGGGTGAGGTCAGCTGCAGACGCCATGTGGCACCTCAGTAGCGCCGGAAACACGGCGGATTAGAAAAGGGGAAACATGCTGAAGCAGCTCTGCAAGTTCATGGGCAACATCATCGCCGTGCTTTATTGCATGGCGCTCGGCGTCTTCATGGGGGTGGTGATCAAGATGCCGCTGATCTCTTGGGAGCCCAGCAATGCACTCTCCAACTCGATCGGAGCAGCTATTGGCGCTCTGCTTGCCATCATGGGTGCCGAATATGTCCGCACCGGAAAAGAGAGGGCTGAGAAAAGGGTTCTTCGGGATGAAACGATTTCCCTGATCGACAGCTATCAGGCCTGCTGCGAGTACGCGAGCAGCCTTCTGGATCAGACTGATCCCAGTCAGGGGCTCCCGCCCGGAATGCCGGATATTCCTCAAGCCAATATCGACTTCGTGAGAAGCATCGAACTTCTCAGGCCCATCCAGCAAAGGATCAATATCCAAGCACTGATCGCATGCGGCAAAACGAGCACAGAGCTTATGAAGATGGGCATTTGCAACATACCTGTCTCTGCGTCCACAAGTTTTAAGTGTCAGATTTACAAAAACGAGACCAATACAGCTGTAGGCACTCTTAAACAGCTCAGGGCATTGATCCAGCAATTGTGAGTGTCGGTAGATCATCACCCCATCACCCCATAGCCCGCCAAACTCACCCCACCAGCCCGCTTGCCGGTGCGCACCGCCCCACTCACCGACACCAGTCCACGCAGCGCCAGCTGCCATAGCATCTCCAGCGCATCCGGCCCGTCGTCGTGTTGTGCTTCGGGCCAGTCGCGCAGCTGCTGCAGCAGCGTGCGGTGGTTGCGGTTGAACAGAATCAGCCCGTTGGCCACATGCGGTTGCAGGCTTTCGATGCGAAGGTCTTTGTCGGTGCTAGGCACCACGGCACGCGCCGGTACCGGCACGCCGAGCTTCGCGCTTTGCTTCACCAGCTCGGTGCGAAAGAACTCCTGAAACTGCACCGCCTCAATGCCCCATAACTGGCATTTGAAAGCGCTTTGAGCCGCGATGATGTCGCTGATCTGCTTGTCGGGCACCCGCCGCGCGATGATGGCCTCCACCACGTGCAGGCGGCGCGAGTCGCGGTCGAGCGCGCCTACCAACGTGGCTGCCGGGTCGCCCCGCTTGGCATGCTTGCCCATGCTCGGATCGTGCGCGCCGAAATGCACCCAGCGGCTGGCGGATAGATGCACGTAGAACTTGATGGCATCACCCGAAAACGGCCGGCCCTCGTTGCTGGCCGGGTTGTGCTGGTGCTCGGTCTCGAAGGCGGCTTCGTCTTCGGCCCGCAGCACCATCAGCACTTTCAGCGGTCGCACTTCGGGCCAGCTCACCACCGCACCGGCCTCCATCGCCGTTCGGTTGAAGCGGTAGAAGGCATCGGCGGCAGGCTCGCCTTCGTTGAGCAGTGTCTCCTGCCACTTGTCCCACAAGTCCATGCGGTCGGGCCACACATGGATGCTCGGCCACACCTTGGCGTGCGCCTTCCACAACGGGTTGATCAGCGTGCGCGCCAGCACCGAGTCG
>JBKJJE010000143.1:0-5191 GCA_046598075.1 Stagnimonas sp. | reverse complement strand
GAGACATAGATGTCGGCGAAGGGCAGCACGTCTTCGATGGTCTTCACCTCGAAGCCTTCCATCGCCGCCTGCAGGGCATTGATGGGGTCGACTTCGCTGACGATCACGCGCGCGCCGAGGCCGCGCAGCGAGAAGGCGGAACCCTTGCCCACATCGCCGTAACCGGCGACGAAGGCGACCTTGCCGGCGATCATCAGATCAGTGGCGCGCTTGATGCCGTCGGCCAAGCTCTCGCGGCAGCCGTAGAGGTTGTCGAACTTGCTCTTGGTGACCGAGTCGTTGACGTTGATGGCGGGCACCAGCAGCGTGCCGGCTTCCATCATCTGATACAGGCGATGCACGCCGGTGGTGGTCTCCTCGGCAATGCCCTTCCAGTCCTTGACCACGCGGGTCCAGAAGCCGGGGCGCTCCTTGGCAACGCGCTTGAGCAGGTTCTTGATGACCTGCACTTCGTGGTTGTCGCTGGGGGTGTTGACCCAGTCGCTACCCTGTTCCAGCTCGTAGCCCTTGTGGATCAGCAGCGTCACGTCGCCGCCATCGTCCACCACCAGCTCGGGGCCGGTGAGGGTGCCGTCGGGCAGGGTGTGGGTGACGCAGTCCATGGTCAGGTCCCAGTACTCTTCCAGCGTCTCGCCCTTCCAGGCGAACACCGGCGTGCCGGCGGCGGCGACTGCTGCTGCGGCGTCGTCCTGGGTCGAGAAGATATTGCAGGTGGCCCAGCGAACCGATGCGCCCAAGTGGCCGAGCGTTTCGAGCAGCACGGCGGTTTCCTTGGTCATGTGCAGCGAGCCGGTGAGGCGCACGCCAGCGAGCGGCTGCAAGGGTGCGTACTTGGCGCGGATTGACATCAGGCCGGGCATTTCTTCCTCGGCCATGCGGATGCGCTTGCGGCCGAAGGCGGCCAGCGACATGTCGCGGACCTTGAAGTCGGTGAAGGGTTTGGTGTTGAGGGCTGCGTTCATTGCGTCGCTCCAAAGATAAAGATGTGGTCTGGAACGGGCGCGGTTGAGGTGTCAGTGCTCACGAGCCTGGCCGTCACTGAATCTGACGGTCGCAGCGCCCCTCGTGGGCCAAGTGCGGCGGAGTATATCCGCTTATGCGGATAAGAGGATATTTGCCGGCAAGCATGGTCGTAGACCCCGCCTTTACACGTCAGTCGGCCAGTTCAACCCTGACGCAAGAGTGTGACAAAGCGGTTTTGCAGGGCATCTGGCTGATACCAGGGCTGCCGCAGCCGGAGCAGCTCTGCTACCGCCAGTGCCTGCGGCTGGTCGGCCCGCAGCTGGATCTGGTCGAAACCGGTGCGCAACAGCATCACCAGCTGATCGATGACGACGGCGGCACCGGTGGCTCTCAGCAGTCCGCCATAGCCGCAGCGATCCCGGAGGCGACGGGCCTGTGAGTAAGCACGGCCATCGGCAAAGCTGGGGAAATCGAGCACCAGCAGCGGTCGTGCCAATACCTTGTCGTCGAGGCTGAGGACATCGATGGCGTTGGGCAGCTTCACCGCGACCGGCGCAGCGCGCCCCAGCAGCGCAGTGCTTTCTGCCTGCCAGCGCGCCAGGCTGACGATCAGCGCGCCGTCACCAGGCAGGGATTCATCGTCGGCGAGCAGCAGATGGGCATCGGTGAGCAGCACGCCGTGGCTACTGAGCAGAGCGCTCATGCGGCTTGCTCCGCAGCAACCGGATAGAGCCTGGCCTTGAACGGTGGCATGCCAACACGCTGGTAGCAGGCGAGGAAACTCTCCTCCTCGTTCTGCCGCTGGTCGAGATAGGTCTGGATGATGGTCTGCACCGCATCGGCGATGTGCTCGCGGCCCACCGAGGGGCCGGTGCGATCGCCGAGGCTGGCCTTGTTTTCCGACGAGCCGCCGAGCGTGATCTGGTACCACTCCTCGCCTTTCTTGTCGACGCCGAGAATGCCGATGTGGCCGACGCTGTGATGGCCGCAGCCATTCATGCAGCCGCTCATGTTGAGCTTGATCTCGCCGATGTCGTGCTGATAGTCCAGCGACTCGAAGCGGTCGAAGATTTCCTCGGCCACCGCGATCGAGCTGGCGTTTGAGAGAGAGCAGAAGTCGAGGCCGGGGCAGCAGATCACGTCGGTGAGCAGGCCGATGTTGGGCGTGGCGAGATCCAGCGCAGCAAGCGCCTGCCAGAGCGGGTAGAGGTCTGCCTGCCTGACATCGGTGAAGACCAGATTCTGGTTGTGGGTGGCGCGCAGCTCGCCGAAGGAATAGCGGTCGGCAAGATCAGCCACCGCATCCATCTGCTGGTGGGTGACATCGCCGGGTGCGACGCCGCGGGCCTTGAGCGAGAGGAACGCAATCGCATAACCCGGCTGGCGGTGCGCCTTGAGGTTGCGCTTGGTCCAGGCGGCGAAGGCAGAGTCTTTCGCTAGATGCTCGGCGTAGCTGGTATCGCTCGCGGCCGAAGCCTGGTAGTCGAAGCTGGTGAAGAAGGACTGGAAGCGCGCAATGTCTTCGCGCTTGAGCTTGAGCGGGCCATCCTTGATGGTCGCCCACTCGGCCTCGACCATTTCCTTGAACTTGGCCAGTCCGGTTTCCTTCACCGTGATCTTGATGCGCGCCTTGTAGATGTTGTCGCGCCGGCCGAGCAGGTTGTAGACGCGCAGAATCGCCTCGCTGTAGCTGAGCAGGTCAGTTTCCGGCAGGAACTCGCGGATCACCTGGCCGATGATCGGCGTGCGGCCGAGGCCACCGCCGACCACCATCTCGTAGCCGATTTCGCCCTTGGCGTTCTTGATGATGTGGACGCCGATGTCATGCACCTGCGTCGCTGCGCGATCAGTGGTCGAAGACGAGAACGCGAACTTGAACTTGCGCGGCAGCCAGTTGAACTCGGGGTGCTCGGTGGCCCATTGGCGGGTCAGCTCGCAGTAGGGGCGGGGATCGATCAGTTCGTCCCTGGCGACGCCAGCGAGGTGATCCGAAGTGATGTTGCGGATGCAGTTGCCGCTGGTCTGGATGGCGTGCATCTCCACCGTCGCCAGATCGGCAAGGATGTCCGGCACCGTCTCCAACTTGGGCCAGTTGAACTGGATGTTCTGCCGGGTGGTGAAGTGGCCGTAGCCCTTGTCGTACTTGCGGGCGATGTGGGCCAGCATGCGCAACTGTTTTGACGACAGCGTGCCGTAGGGTATGGCGATGCGCAGCATCGGCGCAAAACGCTGCACGTAGAGTCCATTGCGCAGGCGCAGATGCTTGAACTCGTCGGCCGCCAGCTCGCCGGCAAGATAGCGCGTGGTCTGGTCGCGGAATTGCTCCACGCGGGCGTTGACGAGGGCTTGGTCGAATTGGTCGTAGCGATACATGGCGGCACTCCGTGCGCAAGCCATTGGGTTTGCGCGGGCGCGCAGGGTAGCAAGCCTGCGATGGCATATACATAGAATCAAACAAGTTTCTGTCATTCCCGCGCAGGCGGGAATCTAGGTGGCTAGTGACATTTTGCCGCGGCGAGAACTGGATTCCCGCCCGCGCGCGAATGACAAAAATCTAAACCGTGGCCTGAACCTTCACCCGCCTGGCTACTTCGGTACGCCGTGCCTGTGCATCAGGGAGTGCGGCAATGCCGTCGACCAGCTCCTTACCCAGGTGTGCCGCAAACAGCTGCATGAAGTCGTACATGTAGCCGCGCAGGAACAGGCTACGGCGAAAGCCGATGTGGGTGGTCGAGGGTTCGAACAGATGGCTGGCGTCGAGCTGCACCAGATCGCTGTCGGTGCGTGCGTCCCAGGCCATGTTGGCGATGATGCCCACGCCCATGCCGGCGCGGACATAGGTCTTGATGACGTCGGCGTCCACCGCCGTCAGCACCACATCGGGCTTAAGCCCCTCGCCGGCAAAAGCCTGGTCGAGCTTGCTGCGACCGGTGAAGCCGAAGGTGTAGGTGATGATCGGATGCTCGGAAATGGCCTTCAGTGTCAGTGCTTTCAACGCCGCCAGCGGGTGCTTGGGCGGCACCAGCACGCAGCGGTTCCAGTGGTAGCAGGGCAGCATCACCAGCTGCTCGAAGTGGTGCATGGCCTCGGTGGCAATCGCAAAGTCTGCTTCGCCCTCGGCCGCCATCTTGGCGATCTGCGGTGGCGAGCCCTGGTGGATGTGCAGGGCGACCTTGGGGTATTTCTTGCGGAAGGCCTGGATCACCTTCGGTAGCGCATAGCGTGCCTGGGTGTGGGTGGTGGCGAGGGTGAGATCGCCCTCGTCGGTCTGGCGGAACTCGCGGGCGACGTTCTTGATGTTCTCGCTCTCGGCCAGGAGCTTCTCGGCGTAGTCGAGAATGCGCTTGCCGGCGGGCGTGATCTCGGCCAGATGCTTGCCGTTGCGCACGAAGATATCGACGCCCAGCTCGTCCTCCAAAAGCTTTACCTGCTTGGAGACACCGGGCTGGCTGGTGTGCAGGGCTTCGGCAGCGGCGGTGACGTTGAGGCCGCGCTTGGCGACTTCGAGCACGTAATGGAGCTGGCGGATTTTCATCGGTGGATTCTCTCAAAGCGGCATATCAAAACGCGATTGACTCTACACTTTCGCCATGAATGATCACACCAGCAACCCCTGGCTGCCCATCACCCTGCGACTCGCCGGCGCGCGCGTGCTGGTGGTTGGCGGCGGCGAGGTGGCGGCGCGCAAGGTGCGACTGTTGCTCAAGGCCGCGCCGCGCATCGAGGTCGTCGCACTCGAACTGAATGCCGAGCTCGCTGCGCTCGTCGAGCAGGGCACGGTCAGCCGCAGCGGCAAGGCTTTCGACCCCGCTCAGGTGCAGGGCTGCCGACTGGTGATTGCCGCCACCGACGACCGCGACTTCAACCGCCGCGTGGCCGCTGCAGCCGATGCCGCCAATGTGCCGGTCAATGTGGTGGATGATCCCGCGCCCTCGAGTTTCATCACCCCCTCGCTGGTGGAACGCGCGCCGCTGTGGGTGGCGATCTCCTCAGGCGGTGCCGCGCCGGTATTGGCGCGGCGGCTGCGCGAGCGTATCGAGGCGCTGCTGCCGGCGGGCTACGGGCGGCTGGCTGCGTTCATGGAGCGCCACCGCCCGCGGGTGAAGGCGCTTGCCGTCGAGCAGCGCCGCGCGCTGTGGGAACAGTTTCTCGACGGCCCCGGCCCTGAAAGATTGCTGGTCGGTGACGAAGCCGCTGCCGCCATCGAGCTGGAAAGCCTGATCCAGGG
>JBKJJE010000120.1:0-9537 GCA_046598075.1 Stagnimonas sp. | reverse complement strand
GCCTATTTCAACAAGGGTGAGCATCAGTACCGCCCCAACATCGACCGGGCGTTGCGCCTGCTCGACTGTCCGGTGCGGGTGTATGGCACGCCGTATCGTGGCCAGGTGGAAAACCTCGAGTTCCGGCCCTTGAGCAACGAGCACTTCGTGCAAGATCTCGCCGGTTGCCGCGCGGTGCTCGCCACCGCCGGCAACCAGCTGATCGGCGAGGCCATCCACTTCGGAAAACCCATTCTCGCGGTGCCCGAGGACGCCTTCGAGCAGCGACTCAACGCGCACATGGTCGAGCGCATGGGCGTGGGCATGAAGAGCACCTTGTCGGGACTCACGCCTAGCGATGTCGATCGCTTCCTGTCGAACGAGAAACACTACCGCAGCCACATGAAGGCCCACGCCGGAGACGGACGTCATGAGGCGGTGGCGACGCTGAACCAATTCATCGACGAGCTCGCGCAGTCGCGGCGCAAGGCGGTCGGCAGAACAGATGGCCGCAAACGCGGCACCGATGCGGTTGTCGTCGCCGGCATGTGAGTGCCCTCGGCCGAAGGCCCGCCCGGCCAGCCGGGACACCGGAGACCGGGTTGCGCGCTTATCATTTGCACCATGCAGATTTTCCAATTCAGTCGTCAAGGTGAGCGGCCGGTGCGGCTCGACAGCGTCGAGAAGCTGCCGGAGGAGGGCTTCGTCTGGCTCGATTTCACCCGCCAGAACGCGCGCGACTGGCCTTCCTGGGCCGAGCGGCTGACCGGCGTCAAGGTCAACGAAGAGCACGTCATGGATGGCTTCAACGGTGACCATCCCTCCAGCTTCGATACCACCGAGGACTACGACGTGCTGATTTTTCAGGGGCTGACTCCTGAAGACTGCGAGTCCACGCAGGACCTGATCGTCACCAAGTCGGCAGCCTTCTTCATCTTCGACCACCTGCTGATCTCGATCCGCGCTTCTGAAAACGTCTCGTTCGAGGTGGTGAAGAAGAAGTTCTGCGAGACCAGGCTGCGCTTTCCCTCGACGCCGTTCGGGCTGGTGCATGTGGTGCTCGATGCCATGATCCAACGCTACGTGACCATCACCGACGAGTTGGAAGACCGCCTCGACCGCATCGGCGACGCGCTGCTGGATCCCAAGAATCCCTACGAGGACTGGCGGGAACTGATGCGCTACCGCAAGCAGGCGCACGCGCTGGAGATGCTCTGCGAGAAGAACCACGACACGCTCAATTCCTGGCGGCGCGAAATGCGCGCCGAGCTGAGTGAGAGCCAGCGCATCCGCCTGGCCGATCTGCGCGAGCACATCGAGCGCGTCGAGGGCCACGCCGACGCCCTGCAAAGAGACATCGAGATCGCCATCCAGCTTCACTTCGCCTCGCTGACCCACGGCACCAACCAGGTGATGCGCACGCTCACCGTGCTGTCGGCCACCTTCTTTCCGCTGACTCTGCTCACCGGCATCTGGGGCATGAACTTCGAGCACATGCCGGAACTCAGCTGGCGCTACGGCTATGCGTTTGCGCTGACCTGCATCAGCGTGGTGGGCATCGGCCTGATGATCTGGTTCAAGCGGCGCGGGATGTTCTAGCGCCGCTTCACCAGCCGGGCGTAGTAGAAGCCGTCGAAGTCGCCACCGGGTGCGATGCGCCTGCCCACCGTGCAGGCCTCACCCCAGTTCGCGAGTATTTTCGACTCGGCCGCATCGTCGGCCTCGGCAAGAAACGTCTGCACGACTTCCTCACCCTCGGCCCGCAAGATCGAGCAGGTTGCGTAGAGCAGCACGCCGCCGGGTGCCAGTGTCGGCCACAGCGCCTGCAGGAGCTTGAGCTGGGTGCGCGATAGTCGTTCGATGTCGTCCGCGCGACGCAGCCACTTGATGTCGGGATGCCGACGGATTACCCCGGTGCCGCTGCAGGGCGCATCGAGCAGGATGCGGTCGAACGGCTCACCCTTGTGCCACCAGGGCACGCTCACCGCGTCGGCGGCAAGGCATTGGGCATCGAGTCCCAGTCGCGCCAGCGTGTCGCGCACGCGGGCGAGGCGCACGCCGTCGACATCGAGCGCAGTCAGGTCGAGTGCGGCGGTTTCCAGCAGATGTGCGGTCTTGCCGCCAGGGGCGGCGCAGGCGTCGAGTACGCGCATGCCGTCCTGCACATCGAGCAGGCCGGCGGCGAGCTGCGCGCTGGCATCCTGTACCGAGACCATGCCGCTGGAAAATCCGGGAATCGCATCGACACCCAGCGCCTCGTGCAGACGCACCGCATCGGGCGCCTGCGGCACCGCGCTGGCGGCAATGCCTTCAGCCGCCAGCCTCGCCAGGTAAGCCGCGCGGTTGGACTGGCGGGCGTTGACGCGCAGCGTCAGCGGTGCCTGGGTGTTGTTGGCGGTGAGCACGTCGACCGTCTGCTTGCCCCAGTCGGCATGGATGGCCTCGACCAGCCAGGCCGGGTGCGAGTGGCGGGTGGCGAGCGCGGTGGGCAACTCGTCTTCCAGCTTCACCGACTCCCGCTGGTAGCGCCGCAGGATGGCGTTCACCAGACCGCGCGCCTTGGCCTCGCCGAGGCCATCCACGGCATCGACGGTGGCACTCACTGCCGCATGCGCGGCGGTGTTGAGCGTGCGCAACTGGTGCAGGCCCACGCACAGCAGCGCATGCACCGGGCTCGAGTGCGGCAGCGGGCTGATGAGCAGCCGCGTCAGCAGCCAGGCCAGTGCGCTGTGCTCGCGCAACACGCCGTAGGCGAGGGCCTTGGCGAAGGCGAGATCGCGCGGGTCCGCCAGCCCGGTGTGGGCAAAGGCATCGTCGAAGCTCTTGCCCGCGAAAACCCGCAGCACGGCGCGGGCAGCCACTGCACGGCTGCTGGCGGCGCTGTTGGGGAGATTGCTCACAGCGTTATTCAAAGCCTCTTCCAGTGATATTCCAGTGCTTGCAAACCTGCGCGGCAGGCAGCATGCGGCCGCCGGGGCGTTGCAGTTCGTGGATGCGCAGGGCGCCCTCGCCGGTGGCGATCTTCAGGCCATCGGCGCCGCAGGACAGCACCGTGCCGGGCGTGCCGCTGCCGGGCACGGCCTGGGCGCGGAAGAACTTGATGCGCTCGCCAGCGAGTTCGCTCCAGGCCACCGGCGCGGGGTTGTAGGCACGAATGCGGCGGGCGATCTCTTCTGCGGCTCGCGACCAGTCGATGCGTGCTTCGTCCTTGCTGAGCTTGGCGGCGTAGCTGCTGCCTTCTGCCGGTTGCGGTGTGGCGGCGAGGGTGCCGGCCTGGAGCTTGGCAAGGGCTTCGACGATCAGTCGCGCACCCTGCATCGCCAGCGCATCGTGCAGTTCCCCGGCGGTCTTCTGGCCGATGGGCAGGGATTCCCTGAGCAGCATCGCGCCGGTGTCGAGGCCTGCGTCCATCTGCATGATGGTGGTGCCGGTCTCGGTATCGCCCGCGAGAATCGCCCGCTGGATGGGGGCCGCGCCGCGCCAGCGCGGCAGCAGCGAGGCGTGGATGTTCAAGGCGCCGCGTGCCGGAATGTCCAGCACCGCCTGCGGCAGGATCAGCCCGTAGGCGACCACCACCATCAGCTCCGGGGCCAGCGCGCGCAAGTGCTCGATGGCTTCGGGTTGCTTCCTGAAGGATTCCGGCTTGAACACCGGCAACTCCAGCGCCGCCGCACGGGCGGCGACCGGCGAGGCGGTGAGTTTCTGTCCCCGCCCTGCAGGGCGGTCGGGCTGGGTAAAGACGCCTGCAATCTCGTGGCCTGCGGCGTGCAGGGCATCGAGTGCGGCCACCGAAAACGCCGGCGTTCCGGCGAAAACGATTTTCATGGGAACAATCCCATCGCGACCCGCATCAGTCGCCGCGCTTTTCGGCCTTGAGCCGCTTTTTCTTCAGCCGTTCGCGCTTGAGCGGCGACAGCAGGTCGATGTAGAGCTTGCCGTCGAGATGGTCGATCTCGTGCTGGATGGCCTGTGCCAGCAGGCCCTCGGCTTCCAGCTGGTAGGGCTTGCCGTCGGCGTCGAGTGCTTTCAGCCGCAGGCGGTTGAAGCGCTGCACCTTGTCCTTGTAATCGGGCACCGACAGGCAGCCTTCTTCCATCTCCTGCTTGTCGGTGGGGTCGAGGATTTCGGGATTGATCAGCACCAGCTTCTGCGAGCCGACCTCCTCGTTGCCGCAATCCATGACCGCCAGTCGCAGCGCAACGGCAACTTGCGTCGCGGCCAGTCCGACGCCGGGAGCGTCGTACATGGTTTCGAACATGTCGTCGATCAGCGTGCGCAGCGCGGCGTTGAACGCAGTGACGGGCTTGGCCTTGATGCGCAAGCGGGGATCGGGATCGTGGAGAATGGTGAGGAGGGCCATGGCTGGCTCCGTTGAAGATGCGAAACGACTTGCGCTTTCAGCGGCAACTGTTTGACGATCAAGGCACTTATGCCACAATCGGCCTGAGCTGCTAAGGGAGCCGCAAGATGACGCAGTATAAAGCCGTCGCACCATATTCGCTGCCTTTCGCACTGCGCGTGTGTGCTGCTTCGATGGCCGTTGCACTGGCTGCCTGCGCAAGCACCCCGGTATCGACCGAGGCGCCGCCGGCAGGCCCGGTGCTCACCACCACGCCCGATCCGCAGGCGGACTATCCGCGCAACGTTCAGCCGGTGCAGAGCTTCGACGACGCCCAGTCCGGTGCCCAGCGGCTGACCCTGCGGCCGGAGCTGCCGCTGCGCTATGTCGTCAAGAAAGGCGACACCCTGTGGGGCATCGCCAGCCGCTATCTGGCCGACCCCTGGCAGTGGCCGGAGCTGTGGTACGTCAACGGCAAGCTCGCCAATCCGCACCGGATCTACCCGGGCGACGTGCTGGAGCTCTACAACGTCAACGGCCGCACCGTGCTGGCGCGGGGCAGCGACCTGGAACGACTGTCGCCGCAGATTCGCGAATCGCTGCTGGGCGATGGCCTGCAGGCGATCCCGATCGACGCCATCCGGCACTTTCTCAAAGGCCCGCGGGTGGTCGATCTCGACACCCTCAATCGGGCGCCGTACATCTTGGGCTTTGCCGACGAGCACATCATCGGCGGGGCCAACATGGCGGTGTTCATCAAGAACCTGCCCGCTGGCAGCGCGACTACCTTCTCGACCGTGCGCAGGGGCGTGGTCTACAAGGATCCGGACACTGGCGAGCTGCTGGGCTACGAGGTGATTCCCTCCGGCGAGGCGGAAGTAAAGACCTTCGGCACCCCTGCCGAGGGCATGCTGACCAAGTCCCACCACGAAATCTTGCCCGGCGACCGACTGCTGCCGCCGGAGGCTGAAAACTTCCAGGCCAATTTCTACCCGCATGTGCCGGCGCAGCCGGTCAGCGGCAAGATCATCTCGGTCTACGAGGGTGTTTCCGAGATCACCCAGTACCAGATCGTCGCGCTCAATCGCGGCAGCAAGCACGGGCTGGAGCCGGGCCATGTGCTGCGCATCAAGCAGGCGCCGCGCTCGGTGCGCGACCCGGTGACCGGCGAGCAGGAACTGCTGCCGGAAGTGCCCTCGGGCCTGCTCATGGTCTTCAAGGTCATGCCCGGCATCAGCTATGGGCTGATCATGGACGCCAACCGCTCGATCCACATCCTGGATCGCGTCGAAAAGCCTGTTCCCGGCTCCATCGCTCGGTAAATGGCCGATGCGCTCCTGGCTGCGGCTGATCCGCGCCAGGGGGCTGGGCAACGCCAGCGCACTGAGGCTGCTGGAGCACTTCGGCAGCGCCGAAGCCGTGTGCGCCGCCACCGCCTCGCAGTGGCTGGCTGCCGGCGTGGAGCGCACCAAGGTACTGCTGCCGGAAGACGACGACGCCCAGGTGCAGGCCGACGCGGCCTGGCTGGCCGGCGGCGCCGATCGCCAGCTGCTGACGCTGCACGACGCCCGCTATCCGGAGGCGCTGCGGACCATCACCACGCCGCCGCTGGCGCTGTTCGTGCGGGGCGACTGCGTGCTGTTGTCGCAGCCGCAGGTGGCAATGGTGGGCGCGCGTGCCGCCACGCCGCAGGGGCTGGAGAACGCGCGCGGCTTTGCGGCGGAGCTGTCGAGGCGCGGCGTGCTGATCACCAGCGGTCTGGCCGTCGGCGTCGATGGCGCGGCGCACCTGGGCGCGCTGGATGCCAAGGCACCGACCATCGCAGTGTGCGGAACCGGGCTGGATCGGGTCTACCCCGCGCGCCACAAGGCGCTGGCGCAGGCGATTCTGGACGGCGGCGGTGCGCTGGTGTCGGAGTTCGCACCCGGCACGGCCTCGATCGCAGCGAACTTCCCCCGCCGCAACCGCATCATTTCCGGATTGAGCCTCGGCGTGCTGGTGGTGGAGGCCTCGCGCGAATCCGGCTCGCTGATCACCGCCCGCCGCGCCGTCGAGCAGGGCCGCGAGGTGTTCGCCATCCCCGGCTCCATCCACAACCCCCTGTCCAAGGGCTGCCACCAGCTGATCCGCGAGGGTGCCAAGCTGGTGGAGAGTGTCGACGACGTGCTGCTGGAACTGGCCGCCAAGCTCGGCGCCTGGCTGCGCGAGCAGGCCCCGGCCCCGGCGCCGGTGGCCGACGCCAGCCGCGATGATCCGGTCACCGCCAAACTGCTGGCAGCACTCACCGACGCGGCGCAGTCGGTGGACCGGCTGATCGCCGCCACTGGCCTGCCCGCCGAGCAGGTCAACAGCGCGCTGCTGACCCTGGAGCTGGATGGCCGCGCCGCGCCGGCAGCGGGCGGCGGGTTCATGCGCTTGCAAGGCCGTTGATCTACAGGTAGTGTCGAACTGTGTGGTTCCTCACAACCGATAGGGGTTCGGCCATGAAGGAAACAGTGCTGGATGTGCTGATGTTCTTGTTCGAGAACTATCACGACACCGAGGTTCACGACGCCGAGTATCAGGACACCCTGCGTGACGAGCTGTCCGCCGCCGGCTTTCCCGTCGATGAGATCAATCACGCCTTTGCCTGGCTGGGTGGCCTCGAAGCGCAGCGCCAGAGCCTGCCGCAG
The DNA here is from genome assembly GCA_046598075.1 of Stagnimonas sp. Taxonomy (GTDB): domain Bacteria; phylum Pseudomonadota; class Gammaproteobacteria; order Nevskiales; family Nevskiaceae; genus Stagnimonas. The sequence goes on along the minus strand of JBKJJE010000120.1, from coordinate 2,547 downwards.
CTCGGCACCCCCGGCGTCATCCGCATCTACGCGCCGGAGGAGATGGTCAAACTCTCCACCGAATGCCGCGGCTTCCTGTTCTATCTCGAACAGCTCGGCATCCTTACTCCGGAGTCGAGAGAGCTGGTGATCGAGCGGCTGCTGGCAATCAAGGACGATGTCGATCTGGAGCGCGTGAAGTGGGTTTGCCTGCTGGTTCTGGTCAGCCAGCCGGGCGAGGAAGAAGGCGCCTGGCACCTCGAAGACATGGTCTATGCACCGGGGCCTTTCCTGCACTGAATCCTCACTGGTCGGGTTGCATTGCCCGCCGAACGAGGCTTATAAGCTCACGCCCTGCCTATCGCAGGGCGTTTTCATTTTTGAGAGTTGAATGAGCAAAAACCTCGTCATCGTTGAGTCCCCGGCCAAGGCCAAGACCATCCAGAAATACCTCGGCAAGGACTTTGAAGTCCTCGCCAGCTACGGCCATGTGCGCGACCTGGTGCCCAAGGATGGCGCCGTCGACGTCACCCGCGGCTTCGAGATGAAGTACCAGCTGATCGAGAAAAACGAGAAGCACGTCAACGCCATCGTCCGCGCCGTGAAAGTGGCTGACGCCGTCTATCTGGCAACCGATCCTGACCGCGAGGGTGAGGCGATCAGCTGGCATCTTGCCGAGATCCTCAAGGAAAAAGGCGTCATCAAGAACAAGCCGATCCGCCGGGTCGTGTTCCACGAAATCACCAAAAGCGCGGTGCAGGAGGCCATCGCCAACCCGCGCGATGTCGCCCAGCCGCTGGTCAACGCCCAGCAGGCGCGTCGCGCGCTGGATTATCTGGTCGGTTTCAATCTGAGCCCCCTGCTCTGGCGCAAGGTGCAGCCGGGCCTCTCCGCCGGCCGCGTGCAGTCGCCCGCCCTGCGCCTGATCTGCGAGCGCGAGGAAGAGATCAAGGCCTTTCTGCCGCAGGAGTACTGGACGGTCGAAGCCCGCAGCGACAAGGCCGGCACCCTGTTCACCAGCAAGCTGGTGGAGCTCGATGGCAAGAAGGTCGAGCAGTTCACGCTGACAGAGGGCGACAGCTCCACGGCTGCCGTCGAGCGCATCACCGCTGCCGCCAATGGCCTGCTGAAAGTCGCCAGCGTCGAGAAGAAACAGCGCCGCCGCAATCCGGCCCCACCCTTCACCACGAGTACCTTGCAGCAGGACAGCAACCGCAAGCTCGGGTTCACCAGCCAGCGCACCATGCGTACTGCGCAGCAGCTGTATGAAGGTGTCGATATCGCGGGCGAGTCCATCGGCCTCATCAGCTACATGCGTACCGACTCGGTGAGTCTGGCGCAGGAAGCCCTGCACGAAATCCGCCGCGTGGTCGAACTCCAGTACGGCAAGAAAGCCCTACCGGAGGAAATCCGCTACTACAAGAGCAAGAGCAAGAACGCGCAGGAAGCCCACGAAGCCGTGCGCCCCACCAGTGCCATGCGCCTGCCAGTACAAGTCGCCCCGTACCTGACGCCCGATCAGGCCAAGCTCTACGAGCTGATCTGGAAACGCACCGTTGCCTGCCAGATGGCGCAGGCCGTGTTCGACACCGTCACCGCCGAACTCAAAGCCGGCCCGCATGGATTTAGAGCCAACGGCAGTGTGCTGGTCGAGCCCGGTTTTATCGCCGTCTACATGCAGGGCACCGATGAGCCAAGCGACGAGGACGACGAAAAGCGCCTGCCGCCGCTGGAAGTCGGCGAGAGCGTGCGTCTGGTCGACATCACCCCCGAACAGCACTTTACCCAGCCGCCGCCTCGCTTCACCGAAGCCAGCCTGGTGAAGACGCTGGAGGAATACGACATCGGTCGCCCCTCGACCTACGCCAGCATCATCAGCGTGCTGCAGGCGCGCGAGTACGTGCGCTTGGATGGCAAGGCCTTCATCCCCAGCGACGTCGGCATGATCGTCAACCGCTTCTTGACCGACCACTTCAGGCAGTACGTGGACTATGCCTTTACCGCCGGCATGGAAGACGAGCTGGACGCGATCAGCCGCGGCGAGACCGAATGGGTGCCGCTGCTCGCCAAGTTCTGGCAGGGCTTCAAGCCGCAGATCGACGAGAAGATGGAGATGAAGCGGCAGGACATGGTGCAGGACGCCCGAGTGATCGGCACCGACCCGGTCAGCGGCAAGCCGATGACCGCACGCCTCGGCCGCTACGGCCCGTTCGTGCAGATCGGTATCGCCGATAAGGACAACCCCGACGCCGAAAAGCCCAAGTTCGCTAGCCTCAAGGCGACCCAGCGCATCGACACCATCACGCTGCAGGAAGCACTCGATCTGTTCAAGCTGCCGCGCATGCTGGGCAACCTGCCCAATGGCGACGAGGTGGCGGTCAACGTCGGCCGCTTCGGGCCGTATGCGCGGCATGGCAAGAACTTCGTCAGCCTGAAGAAAGACGACGATGTGATGACCATCGAGCTGCCGCGCGTGATCGAACTGATCGAGCAGAAGGCAGCAGCCCTCGACGCCGCCACACTGGTGACCTTTGGCGAGACCGGCATCCGCATCATCAAGGGGCGCTT
>JBKJJE010000020.1:0-19045 GCA_046598075.1 Stagnimonas sp. | reverse complement strand
CAGACCAAGCGGCGCATCGAGGTCGAAAAGGCAGCACCCGATGGCAGGCCCTGGCCGAACTGGACGCCCAGCTATGCCAGCCAGCGCCCAGGCGGCACCTCGCTACTGCAGAGCAGTAACCACCTGCTGCAATCCATCCTCAACAAGGTTGAGGGCGACTCCGTGGCGGTCGGCAGCCCCTTGGAATACGCCCGTATTCACAACGATGGCGGAACCACCAGCGCGCACGTCATCCGCGCCGTCAACGGCAAGGCGCTGGCCATCCCTGGTGTCGGGCCGCGTACGCAGGTCAATCACCCGGGCTCGGTGATCCCGCAGCGCCAGTATCTGGGCATCTCCGCTGACAATCGAGATGAGATCGAGGCCAAAACCGTTGCCTTCCTGGAAGACCTGCTCCAGTGAGCGATCCGCAGCTGGTGCCGCGCGAGGCGCTGCGCTTTTTCTCGCAGAAGAAGCTCCAGGTCGGGTTCGACTACCGGGATGTCTGGCGCGAGGAGCACGCCACCGCCTTCACGGTGGCCAAGATCACCGAGACCGACGTGCTCGGCGCGGTTAAAGGCAGCCTCGAAACTGCTTTGAAAGAAGGCCAGAGCTTCGACAGTTGGCGCAAGAACATCCGGCCGGAACTGGAGAAGACCGGCTGGTGGGTCCGGCGCGAGGTGGTCGACCCAAAGACCGGCGAGATCGCCGAGACCGAGATCGGCGCACCGGCGCGGCTGCGCACGATCTACGACACCAACATCCGCACCGCCAATGCGGCCGGCAGCTGGGATCGCATCCAGCGCACCAAGCGTTTCCTGCCGAATCTGCTCTACACCGTGGGGCCGAGCGCAAAGCATCGGCCGGAGCACCTGGCCTGGCACGGCACGCTGCTGCCGGCTGACGATCCTTGGTGGTTGACCCACTTCGCGCCCAATGGCTGGGGCTGCAAGTGCAGCATCCGCCAGGTCGGCCGCGCCGAGTACGAGCGCCTGGTGCGTGACGGCATTCCAGGCCCCGGCGTGCAGGAGCTGGACCGCAACGGCATGCCGACCGGCCGGTTGATCCGCAGCAAGACGCCGACGATCACCACTGCGCCACCGCTTGATCGCGTGCCGTGGAAGAACAAGCGCACCGGCATCACCGAGCTGGTGCCACGGGGCATCGATCCGGGCTTCGATAGCAATCCAGGTGCGCGCTTCCGCACGGTCAGCCAGATGCGGGTGCTCAAGGACAAGCTGGCTTCCGCGGACGACAAAGTGGCCGCAGCCGTCGTGCAGTCATGGGTCGAAGGGCCAGCCCTTCAGAACTGGCTTCAAAAGCCGTTTGAATCGGTGCCGATCGGCGTCGTACGTGATGCCGTCGCATCCGACATCGGGGCCAAGACGCGCGTCGTGATGCTGTCGGCTGACACGGTGACAAAGCAGCTGCGGTCGCACCCCGAGATCGTCGCCGGGGATTACCAGCAGGTGGCAGCTGTGCTCCAGCGCGGCCAGGCAATTCAGGACACCGAGCGGTCGATGATCTTTGTCGACGAACTGCCGGACAACTACCTGGCGGTGGTGAAGTCGACGATGTCGGGAGAGGGGCTATTCGTGACCAGCTTCCGGCGGATATCCCGCGATGCGGCCAAGAGGGACGAGGAGCTGCGGCGGCTCCTGCGCAAGAAATAGCTGTTGCGGATGGTGGGGCCCCCCAGTCCACCCGAAGGCGGCAACCCCACATAGCGCTCCGTCAAAGACGTGCTACGGCCGGGGGAATGGCACCGTGTCACATCCGCAACAGGGCGATTCTACTCCCTGCTCACTGCGTAATCGGCGGCCATTTTCTCCAGCATTTCCGCCCGCCAATCCATTCTTCGCCTCAGAGCATCTGTAGCGCCACTTAAATGCGTCTCAAATCATCTGTCGCAGGTTTGTCGGCCTTTTCTGCTCCAACCCTTTGTCATCCCGACGTTTCCCGCCTTTTCCCGTTCTATCCCGCCTGTCTCAGATCATGTGTCGCACAGCACTCAGACAGTCCTCGCGCACAGCCCCCTTTGAGCCTGCGCTTCTCGGCACCTCCCACGGGGCCCAACGTCAAAAGCGCAATCACAAGCCACGTCAACGTCACAAGCCACTGCACTCTGGCTCGTTGCTTCGCAACATCGCGTTCGTGATGCGCTGCGCAGCGAGCGCCTGCTTGTCTGTTGTGGGTGATGCGCGGCAAGGCAATCCAGAGCGCCCAACAAAAAAGCCCGGAATCGCTTCCGGGCTTCACGATGTCGCAGCAACGTGCCCTAGTTCTTGGGCTCGGGCACCACGATGACGGTGGTGCCATCAGCGCCGGTGCGCCCGGTATTGCCGGTGTCGCCCTGGGCGCCGGTGTCGCCGGTCATGCCGGTGCTGCCGGTACGGCCGGTGCTGCCGGTTTGGCCGGTGTAGCCGGTCGCACCGGTCTGGCCGGTGTAGCCAGTGCTACCGGTAGCGCCTGTGGCACCGGTGGGGCCGGGGACGCCGACTGGCACCGGCACGGCAACGGCCGTGGGCTGCTGGCAGCCAGCAATGAGCAGGCCGCAAGCGGCGAGAATGATGGGGAGTGAGGTTTTCATGGGTAAGGCTCCAGCGCGCGAGAGGTGGGTGTTCGGTGTTGCGGACACTCTGGACGGCGCAATCGCCCCATACCCGCTTGAACTGCCACGATAGACGCCCTTGCTGAACCTCATAAAACAGACTTTGATGAACACTGGCGCCCGCCGCTTTAAACTGGCGGCATGACAGCTCTCCAAGTGGTGCAAGGCCAGTTCGATGCCTACAACCGGCGCGATCTCGCCGGCTTCATTGCCTGCTACGGCGACGCCGTGCAGGTGTTCCGGCCGCCGGCAGCGCAGCCCACCTTGAGCGGCAAGGCGGCGTTTGCGGCGTTCTATGCAACGCAGCGGTTCAATCTGCCTGATCTCAGGGCCGAACTGGTCCATCGCATGGTGCTGGGTAATACCGTGATCGACCACGAGCGCATCCACGGCATCGGTGCACAGGTGCTGGAGATGGCGGTGGTGTATCTGGTGCAGGATGGCCTGATCCAGAGCGTTCACGCTTTTCCGGCCACTGCATGAGAATCCGCAATCACACCGCCCCGCTCGAACCCGCGCCCTTGCAGTTGCAGCTGGCGGCCAGCGAGCTGCGCCGCGGCGCGGTGGTGGCCTGCCCGACCGAGGCGGTGTGGGGATTTTCATGCGATCCGCTCAACCAGCGCGCGGTGACAGCGCTGTTGACACTCAAGCAGCGCCCGGTCGACAAGGGCCTGATCCTGGTCGCGGCGCATCTGGACCAGCTGAGCCTCTACATCGAGCCGCCGAGCCGCACCGCCCTCAGGCGTGCCCGTGATACCTGGCCGGGGCCGGCCACCTGGGTGTTTCCGGCCTCGCCGTTCACGCCGCCATGGATCACCGGCGGCTACGACACGGTGGCGGTGCGGGTCACTGCCCACCCGGTGCTGGCCGCACTCTGCATCCGCTTTGGCGGGGCGCTGGTGTCGACCAGCGCCAACCGAGCAGGCCAGCCGCCCTGCCGCAGCGTCACTGCGGTGCGCCTGCGCTTCGACCCTGCCTTGCGGGTGGTGCCCGGCGCAACCGGCGGGCGCGAGTCGCCGACGCCGATCCGCGAGGCGGCTACCGGCCACCTGCTGCGCCGCTGAGCGCGTGGCGGCAACGTAAAATCGCGGCATGTCGCCGCCTGCCGCCACCGCCCTGAGTACTCCCCCCCAGCCTGCGGTGTTCGAGGCCTACCTGCACGCCCTGCAGCAGCGCCTCTGCGCGGCCGTCGAGGCGGTGGACGGCAGCGCACGTTTTCTCCGCGACGCCTGGCTTAAAGCCCCCGATGCCAGGTTGCAGGGGCAGGGCGTGACCTGCGTGCTCAGCGAAGGGGCGGTGTTCGAGCGCGCCGGCGTGGCGCTGTCGGTGGTCAATGGCCCGGCGCTGCCGCCTTCGGCCACCAAGGTGCGGCCCGAGCTGGCGGGGCAGCCGTTCAGGGCGATGGGCCTGTCGCTGGTGTTCCATCCCCGCAACCCCTATGTGCCGACCACCCATTGCAACGTGCGGCTGCTGAGTGTGGGCGATACCGCCTGGTGGTTTGGCGGCGGTTTTGACCTGACGCCCTACTACGGCTTCGAGGAGGACTGCCGCCACTGGCACGCCAACGCGCGCGATGCCGTAGGAGCTGAGTTATATCCGCGCTTCAAGCGCCAGTGCGACGAGTATTTCCACCTGCCGCACCGCCAGGAGCCGCGCGGCATCGGCGGACTGTTCTACGACGATTTCACCGAGGGCGGCTGGGATGCCGCGCTGGCGCTGACCCAGCGCGTCGGCGACGGCCTGTGGCAGGCCTACGCACCCATCGTCGAACGCCGTCGCGACATGCCCTATGGCGAACGCGAGCGGCAATGGCAGCTGCTGCGGCGCGGGCGCTACGTGGAGTTCAACCTGGTGTGGGATCGCGGCACCCACTTTGGCTTGCATAGCGGAGGCCGCACCGAGAGCATCCTCATGTCGATGCCCCCGCTGGCCCGCTGGGACTACGATGTGATTCCCGAACCCGGCAGCGCCGAAGCGCGGCTGCTGGGTGATTTCCTGATACCCAAGGACTGGTCATGAGCCTGCATCGTCGTCTGCATCTGCTGGTGCAACCCTGGCGTCTGGTGGTCGAACGTTTCGAGTCCACCATGCCGCTGGCCGAAGTCGCCGCGCAGGCACCGGCGCAGGGCTTTGTCGCGCTGGTGCGCTCGCCGGAGTCGGTGACTCTGGTGCGCGAGGCCCGAGCCGGCGATGTCGGCCTGGTCTGGCGGGCGATTGAAATCGCCGGCACCTTCGCCTTCTCCGAAACCGGCGTGCTGGCGGCGATTGCCGGGCCGCTGGCGGCAGCCGGCGTGAGCATCTTCGCCGTCAACAGCTTTGAGACCGACTTCGTGCTGGTGCCGGAGGCCGATCTGGAGCGCGCCCGGGCCGCGGTGGAAAGTGCGGGTCACTCGCTCGGTTAGTCTCCAGTCCCTGTCTTTGAGCTGTTGCTGTCCTCCAAATGACCCTCACCGAACTCCGCTATATCGTCAATCTCGAAAAAGAACGCCACTTCGGCCGTGCGGCCGAGCGCAGTTTCGTCAGCCAGCCGACGCTGTCGGTGGCGGTGAAGAAACTCGAGGACGAGCTGGGCGTGATTCTGTTCGAGCGTACCCGTGGCGAGGTGAAGCCCACTGACGTCGGCCAGCGCATCGTCGGCCAGGCCAGGCGGGTGCTGGCCGAGGTGCAGGCGGTGGAGGACCTGGCACGCGAAGGCAAGGACGAGCTGTCCGGCCCGCTGCGGCTGGGCGCGATCTACACCGTTGGCCCCTATCTGCTGCCGGGGCTGGTGCCCAGGCTCAGGGCTGCGGCGCCGAACATGCCGCTGGTCATCGAGGAAAACTTCACCGTCAAGCTGCTCGAACAATTGCGCGACAGCGAGCTGGACGTGGCCATTCTCGCCCTGCCGGTCGATCTCAATGGCCTGGCCGCCTGGCCACTGTATGACGAGGATTTCGTCGCCGTGCTGCCGCTGGGTCACCGCTGGGCCAAGCTGGAGTCACTGCCGCCCAGGCGGCTTGCGGAAGAAACCCTGCTGCTGCTGGGTGCCGGCCATTGTTTCCGCGACCAGGTGGTGATGGCCTGCCCGAAGTGCATCGAGCCCGACAGCAGCCTGTCGCGCTCGCTCACTGGCTCCTCGCTGGAAACCATCCGCTACATGGTCGCCTCCGGCCTGGGCATCACCGTGGCCCCTCGGGCGGCGATGGAGGGCCGCGATGCCAGCCCCGATCTGGTCGGGCTCGACCTGGTCGACCCGACGCCACAGCGGCAGGTGGCGATGCTGTTCCGGCGCGGGTTCCCGCGCATGGAGGCGCTCAGGGTGCTGCGCCAGGCGGTACTGGAGTCCGGCATGAAAGGCGTGCGCTGGCTCCCCGACGCGGCCACGGTCACCGGGCAGGAGAGCTGAAGAAACCCCGCTGCGCGGCTGTCAACAGCCCCGCTGCGCGGCCCTCCTTGCATCCCTATCGGTGGACGGCGCGTAATGCGCTGCGCTCCATCACTTCTGAACCACATGAATATCGCTGTTATCGGCTCCGGCATTTCCGGGCTTTCGGCCGCCCATTTCCTGGCTGCGCGTCATGGCGTCACCCTGTTCGAGGCGGAAGGCCGCGTCGGCGGCCATACCAACACCATCGAGGTGCCTCTGAGCGGTGGCGGCAGCCAGCCGGTCGATACCGGCTGGATCGTCTACAACGGCATCAACTATCCCAACCTGACCGCGCTGTTCCGGGAGCTGAAGGTCGAAACCCGGCCCACCAGCATGTCGTTCGGCGTGTCGCTGGCCGATGGCGCCTACGAGTGGATGGGCTCGGACAACCTGCTCAGCGTGTTCGCACAGCCGAGCAATCTGTTCAGCCCCAGGCACATCCGCATGCTGCTGGACATCTTGAAGCTGAACCGGACCTGCAACGCCCTGCTCAAGGCCGGCACCCTGCCAGCCGGAACGCTCGGCGAGTTTCTGGCCAGCGCCGGGTTTTCGCCCTGGCTGTCGAGCCGCTATCTGCTGCCGATGGCCGGCCTGATCTGGAGCTGTTCCCCGAAAAAGGCGCAGCAATACCCGGCGGCCGATTTCATGCGGTTCTTCGACAACCACTCGCTGTTCACCGCCACCGACCAGCCGACCTGGCATACCGTGATCGGCGGCTCGCATGTCTATGTGAAAAAGCTGCTGGCGCAATTCAAGGGCGAGCTTAAGCTCAACACGCCGGTGCAGCGTATCCGCCGCGACGGCGCAGGCGTGCTGATCAGCACCGCGGCAGGCGAGCAGCGCTTTGATGCAGTGATCTGCGCGACCCATTCCGATACCACCCTGAAACTGCTGGCGGATGCTGATGCCGACGAGCGCGCGGTGCTGGGCGGAATTCCCTACAACGAAAGCCGCTGCGTGCTGCATACCGACGAATCCTTTCTGCCCCGACGGCGTGCGGCCTGGGCATCGTGGAACTACACCCACCCGGTTGACGAAGTACATGACCAGCCCATCAGCGGCAGCTACTGGATGAACAAGCTACAGGGCATTGCTGGTGCGGTGAACTACATCGTCACCCTCAATCCGCAGCGCGAGGTGGTGAAGGACAAGGTTCTTTACGACATTGTCTATCACCACCCGCACTACGGGCCGGACAGCGTGATGACGCACCAGCGGCTGCCTGAGATTCAGGGCCGGCGTGCGGTGTGGTTTGCTGGTGCTTGGACCGCCTACGGCTTTCACGAGGACGGCCTAAAGTCCGGCTTGCGGGCGGTGCAGGGCATCGATGCAAGCTGCCTGCCGGACTGGACGGCGCTGTGACCTGGTCGCCGGGCGCTGATCGTCCGCTGCCGGGCGGCGGCGAGGCTGCCGTGTTGTATGTCTTCAGAGTGATGCACCGTCGCCGCGTCGCCCCGCTGTATCGCTTCGTCTACCGAATCTTCTCGGTGCTGTTCGACATCGACCGGCTCGATGAGCTGCAGCGGACGCACAGGTGGTTCTCGTATAACCGCTTCAACCTGCTCAGCGTTCACGATCGCGATCATGGCCGCGGCGAGCCGGGCGGCCTGCGGCGCTGGGCGGAGGAGGTCTGCGCCACGCAGGCGATCGAGCTGGCTGGCGGGCGCATCCGGCTGTTGGCGCAGCCGCGCATGTTCGGCTGGGCTTTCAACCCGGTGAGTTTCTGGTATTGCGAGCACGCCGACGGCAGCCTGCGCGCGGTGATCGCCGAGGTGCGCAACACCTTCGGCGAAAAGCACAGCTATCTGCTGTCGTCCGCGACGCGGGCGGATGGCGCTGCATCCGCCGGCCTGCCGCTGCCGTATGGAGTGGTGCTGGAGAAGGAGAAATGCTTTCACGTTTCGCCGCTGTTCGACCTGAAGGGGCGCTATCACTTTTCCTTCACCGAGCCCGGTGAGCGGATTGCGGTGCGGCTCGATGAAACGCGTGAAGGGGCTGCGCTGATCGATACCGCAATGGCAGGGCAGGCGCGGGTTTTTTCGGACGCGATGATTCTTCGGCAGGTGGCAGCAATGCCGGTGCAGGCCCTGAAGGTGCTGGTGGGCATTCACTGGCAGGCATTGAAAATCTGGTCGCGCGGCGCGCGGTTCCACAAAAAACCCAAACCGCCCACGGCGGAGGTCACATGAACAAAGACACACAGAAGCAAGAGCAGAAGCATCAGGACTACCAGGGCATGATGGGGCGCGACGGCTTTTCGCCGGAGCTGCCCTCAGCCCTGACTTCGCAGGGCTCGCTGCGCGGCCTGAGCTGGGGCCTGCAGGTGCTGAGCTACATGTTCTCCGGCATGAAGGTCGGCACTCTCGACCTGACGTTCCCGAACGGCGCCACCCGTCATTTCGGCGGCGTGCTGCCCGGCCCGCGCGGAGTGATGCGCATCAAGTCCGAGAAAATCGTCCGTCACGTGCTGGCGGGCGGCGAAGTGGGCTTTGGCGACGCCTATCTCGATGACTGCTGGGATTCCCCAGATCTGGCCCGCCTGCTGGCGGTGATGTATCTCAACGAGCCGCACTACAAGGGCCCGTTCGAGAAGAATTTCATCGGCCAGATCTACGGCTACTGGCAGCACCGTCGCCGCGCCAACACCAAGACCAAGGCGAAGGAGAACATCGAAGCCCATTACGACCTCGGCAACGAGTTCTACAAGATGTGGCTGGATGACACCATGGCGTATTCGAGCGGCATGTACATCCAGCCGAACGAGACGCTGATGGATGCGCAGATCAACAAGTTCCGGCTTATGTTCGACCGGCTCGAACTGACCTCCGAGCACACCCTGCTGGAAATCGGTTCCGGCTGGGGTGGCTTTGCAATCTATGCGGCCAAGCACTCCGGCTGCCGCGTGCACTCGATCACGCTCAGCAGCGAGCAGCTGGCTGAAGCGCGCCTCCGCGCTGAAAAAGCCGGCGTCGCGGATCGCGTCACGTTCGAGATCCGCGACTATCGCGATGTCAGCGAAACCTATGACCGGGTCGTCTCCATCGAGATGTACGAGGCGGTGGGCGAGGAATACTGGCCGACCTACTTCGGTGCGGTGTCCAGGGCGCTCAAAACCGGGGGGCGGGCGGTGATCCAGGGCATCACCATCAGCCCGAAGATTTTCGAGAGCTACCGCAGCAAGCGCGATTTCATCCAGAAATACATTTTCCCCGGCGGCATGTTGTGCCCGCCGGAGAAGTTCGAGAGCCTCGCCGCCCAGCAGGGCCTGGTGTCGGCAGATGCCAGGTTCTATGGCATCGACTACGCCGAAACCTGCGCCGCCTGGGACCGCAACGTGCAGGCGGTGCGGGAAAAAATCGTGCAGCAGTTCGATGAACGCTTCTACCGCATGTGGCGCTATTACCTGGGCTATTGCGAATGTGGCTTCCGTACCGGCAGCATCGACCTCATGCAGATCACGCTCCACAAGGTATGAAGCTCGGCATCGCCGCGTTTGCGCTGGCCGCGTTCGCTGCCCTGCTGGGCGTGTCCATCTGGGCCAGCGGCCAGCAGAGCGTGGTGCTGGCGATCAATGACCTGATCGCCAACCCGGCAGGCAGCAACAATCCCTGGCTGCTGGCGACGCTGTTCGACGCCTATTTCGGGTTCCTGTGGTTCTGGCTGTGGGTGGCGTACAAGGAATCCAGCTGGCTGGCGCGAGCGGTCTGGCTGCTGCTGATCTTGCTCGGCGGCAACCTGCTGATGGCGATCTACATGCTCATCCAGCTCTGGCGCCTGCCGACGGGGGCGGGTGTCGAACAGCTGCTGCTGCGCCGTCCGTCCGTTTGATCCGGCCTTTCGGTTGACGATCCGGATCGTAGCGGGATCGTAAATCTGCTTTGGGAGACGGATCAGTGACTTGGCGCGCACATCTCTAGTTGCGTCGCAGCTAATTTTCGTTATATATAGATTCTTAAGCGCCTATTCACCCGGAACGCCCGCGTTTTTCATCGACGCCGCCGCCAACCGGGCCATCTGCGCCAAGGGACGTACAACTATTGGGTTGCGAGCAAGTGGGATGGGGCCATGTCGATCCTGCAAAAACTGACTAGCGGTGGCAGCAGCCGCGGGCTCATCGGCCTCGATATCAGCTCGAGTGCGGTCAAGCTCTTGGAGCTCAGCAAGCGCGGCGACCAGGTGATGGTGGAGGCCTACTCGGTGGAGCCGCTGCCGATCAATGCGGTCTCCGACAAGCAGATCGCCGAGCCGGAAGTGGTGGCCGAGGCCATCAAGCGCGCCGTCCAGCGCGCCGGCACTCGCACCAAGAACGTGGCGGTGGCGGTGGCCGGTTCGTCGGTCATCACCAAGATCATCCAGATGTCGGCATCGCTCAACGATCAGGACATGGAAGATCAGATCAAGGCCGAGGCCGATCAATACATTCCGTATCCGATCGACGAGGTCAACATGGACTTCCAGGTCATCGGCCCGTCGGCACGCGAAGGCGGCAAGGTGGATGTCCTGCTCGCCGCCTGCCGCAAGGAGCAGGTCGAGCAGCGGGTGGCAGCGGTAGAGATGGCGGGCCTGAAGGCCCAACTGGTCGATATCGAGGCCAATGCGCTGGAAAACTCCTGCCAGTTCCTCAACCACCAGATGCCCAACGAGGGCAAGAACAAGACGGTAGCGGTGATCGACATGGGTGCTTCCACCACCTCTGTGCTGATCCTGCACAACAACGAGACCGTCTACACCCGCGACCAGGCCTTTGGCGGCAAGCAGCTCACCGAGGACATCATGCGCATCTACGGCATGAGCTACGAGGATGCCGGCAAGGCCAAGCGCAGCGGCCAGCTGCCGGAAGGTTTCGAGGCAGACGTGCTGAACCACTTTCTCTCCGACATGGCGCAGCAGATCGATCGCTCGTTCCAGTTCTTCTTCAATGCCTCGTCCGCGCATTCGCAGATCGATCAGATCATCTTGGCTGGCGGCTGCGCCCATATCGCCGGAGTGGATCGTGCGATCCAGGATCGCCTGCAGATTCCGGTGGTGATCGCGCGGCCCTTCTCGCGCATGGCGGTTTCCGCCCGCGCCAAGCCGACGGTGCTGGCCAAGGACGAGGCAGCACTGCTGATCGCCTGCGGCCTTGCCCATCGCGCTTTCGATGTCGCGGACTAGGGGGCCGACGCCATGACCAAAATCAACCTGCTGGACTGGCGCGCCGAACGCCGTGCGCGGCGGCTCGAGCAGTTCCGCAACATGATGGTGCTGGGCCTGGTGCTCGCGGTGATTCTCGTCGCTGTCGGCTACTTTGCGATGACCGGGGCGATCAGCCAGCAGCGGGCACGCAACGATTACCTGAAGCAGCAGATCACCGAGATCGACCAGAAAATCAAGGAAATCGAAGATCTCGAGCGCACCAAGCAGAACCTGCTGGCGCGCATGCGGGTGATCGAGGAGCTGCAAAGCTCGCGCTCGGCGACTGTGCATTTCTTTGACGAGCTGGTGAATACCATCCCCGACGGCATCACCCTGAACGCCATCAAGCAGGTGGGCGACACCGTCACCATTGAGGGCATCGCCGAGTCGAACGGCCGTATCTCGAGCTACATCAAGAGCTTCGAGAATTCGCCCTGGTTCGCAGAGCCCAAACTGGTGGTGATCAAGACCAGCGAGAAAAACAAGCAGCGCGAGGGGCAGTTCACGCTACAGGTGAAAAATCTCACAAAGGCAGTCAAACCCGCGCCCGGTGCGGACGCCGCACCTGCTGCCACGGGAGCCAGGCCATGAATGCGCAGGATGTCGTCAAGGAACTCCAATCACTGGACATGCAGAACCCCGGCGCCTGGCCGGTGTGGGTACATGTCTCCGCCACGGTGCTGGCAGCCTTGGTGCTGATCGGGCTCGGCAGCAATTTTCTCATCAAGCCCGAATACGAAACCCTGCAGACCGAGCAGGGCACCGAAGTCTCGCTGCGCCAGCAGTTCGAGACCAAGCAGAAAAAGGTGGCTGCGCTCGACGCCTACAAGGAGCAGCTGGCCGAGATGGAGAAATCCTTCGGCGCGATGTTGCGCCAGCTGCCGAGCCGCACCGAGGTCGCCAACCTGCTCAGCGACATCTCGCAGACCCGGGTGGCGTCCAGTCTCGAAGAGGAGCTGTTTGAGCCGCTGCCGGAAGCGCAGAAAGAGTTCTACGCCGAGATTCCCAACAAGATCATCGTCACCGGTGACTATCATCAGATGGGCAGCTTCGTCAGCGGGGTAGCCGCGCTGCCGCGTATCGTCACCATCGACGAAGTCGAAATCCGGCCCATCACCGGCCCTGGCGTCGCCAAGGATCAGCTGCGCATGAGCGCCCTCGCCAAGACCTATCGTTATCTTGACGACACCGAACTGGCGGCTGCCAAGCCGAAAGCGAAGGGTGCGAAATGAAGCGTCTTGCCACTCCTTTGCTGTTGCTGGCTGCCACCATGCTCAATGCCTGCGGCAGCGGCATGTCCGACCTCGAGCAGTACGTCGCCGAAGTCAAAAACCGCAAGACCCGGCAGATCGAGCCGATTCCGCAGATCAAGCAGTACGAGGCGTTCGCCTACGTCGCAGAAACCAGGCGCAACCCCTTCGTGCGCGCAGAGCCGCAGAAAGACCCCAATGCGCCGGGCAGCAATATCCGCCCCGACGCCAACCGCAACCCTGAAGCGCTCGAGGAATTTCCGCTCGACGGCCTGAGGATGCTGGGCACCATCAGGGACAAGAAAACCTTTGCTCTGGTGAAGGCGCCTGACAACGTGCTGCATCGGGTCACGCTGGGCAATCACATGGGTCAGAACTACGGAAAGATCACCGCGATCACCGACAGTTCGATCGACCTCGTCGAAATCATTCCAGACGGCTTCGGGGGCTTCATACAGCGCCCGGCCACCCTGGCGTTGTCGCAATAACTAAGGGAGTTTCATCATGTCCAGCCTGATGACCCGTACCAAGTCCCGCGCGAGCACTGCTGTTGCCGCCGTGTTCTTTGCATGGCTCGCAATTAGCCCCGCCGCATCCGCACAGGCAAGCCGTGCGCTGCAGTCGATCGACTACGTGAGCCTCGACAGCGAACGCCTGCTGCTGACGCTGACGCTGTCCGAGCCCGCCCCCGAGCCGGTGGTATTCACCATCGACAAGCCGGCGCGGCTGTCGCTGGACCTGCCCGATACCCGGCTGGCGCTTGCCGAGCGGTTCCGCAAGATCAATATCGGCAAGGTGCGCGCCGTGGCAGCCGCCGAGGCCAAGGGCCGCGCCCGCGTGGTGGTCGAGCTGTCCGACACCACGCCCTATACCGTCCGTGTGGATGGCAACCGGGTGTTCGTCGAACTCAACGTCGGCAGCGGCCAGCCCGCCGCCAGCCGGCTTGCGCCCAGCAGCGGCAGCACGCAGGGCGGCATCGCCGCCGTCGATTTCCGTCGCGGTGAGAAAGGCGAAGGCCGCATCGTGGTCGCCCTCGGCGATCCCGCCACAGCGGTCGACGTAAAGGAAGAAAGCGGCAAGGTGGTGGTGCGGTTCAAAAACGCCAGGGCCATCGATTCGCTGATCCGCCGTCTGGACGTGCTCGACTTTGCCACCCCCGTGAAGTTCATCGACATCACCCGCGAAGGCATCAACACGGTGATGACCGTGACGCCGGTCACCGGTGCCGACTTCGAGCAGGTGGCCTACCAGTCCGGCAACACCTTCACGCTGGAAATGCAGCCGCTGTCGCAGGACAAGCTCGAGGAGAAACGCCGCAATCAGCCGCTCTACACCGGCGAGCGCATCTCGCTGTCGTTCCAGAGCGTCGATATCCGCTCGCTGCTACAGATCATCGCCGACGTTGCCGGCACCAACATGGTGGTGAGCGACTCGGTGACCGGCGAGCTCGCCATGCGCCTGCAAAACGTACCCTGGGACCAGGCGCTGGACATCATCCTGCGCACCAAGGGTCTGGGTGTGCGCCAGCAGGGCAATGTGATGCTGGTGGCCCCGCTGGCCGAACTCGCCGCCCGCGAGAAGGAAGAAGCCGAGGCGGAGAAATCCAAGGTCACGCTGGCGCCGCTACGCTCGGAGATCATCCAGATCAACTACGCCAAGGCGGCCGATGTCGAAGCCCTGCTGAAATCAGGCGAGAACACCCTGCTCAGCGAACGTGGCCGGGTCACCCGCGACGAGCGCACCAACAACCTGCTGGTGCTGGAAACCCGCGAGAAGCTGGCAGAAATCCGCACCCTGATCTCGCGCCTGGATATCCCGGTGCGGCAGGTGCTGATCGAATCGCGCATCGTCATTGCCAACGACGACTACTCGCGTGAAATCGGTGCCCGCTTCGGCGCCACGGCGGTCGGTCGCGCCGGCAACAATGGCTTGATCTCGACATCGGGCAGCAGCACTGCGGCCAACGTCCCGGTCGGCAGCTTCCTCGGCAACGGCAGGCAGTTCCCGGTCGCAGTCAGCGCCTCACCGACAGATCGTTTCAATTTCAATCTGCCGGCTTCCGCTAACGCTGGCCGCATCGCCTTTGCCCTGCTCGGTTCCGATTTCCTGCTTGACCTCGAACTCTCGGCGCTGCAAACCGAAGGTCGCGGTGAGGTGGTTTCCACTCCCCGCGTGATCACTGCCAACGCCAAGCAGGCCAGCATCGAACAGGGTCGTGAAATTCCGTTCCAGCAGGCCGCCAGCAGCGGTGCTACTACCGTGCAGTTCAAGAAGGCGGTGCTGTCGCTGAAGGTGACCCCGCAGATCACCCCGGACGAGAAAGTGATCATGGATCTGGAGGTCAACAACGACAGCCAGGGCGCGGACGTGAACACCGGCAACGGCGGGACCGCGCCTTCCATCGATACCCGCAAGGTCAACACCCAGGTGCTGGTCGACAACGGCCAGACCGTCGTGCTGGGCGGCATCTATGACCAGAACAAGGTTGATTCGCAGAGCAAGGTTCCCCTGCTGGGCGACATCCCCTTCATCGGTCGGGCCTTCCGCTTCGACAGCAGCCGCACCAGTAAGCGCGAGCTGTTGATTTTCGTCACGCCCCGCATCGTCTCCGACGAACTGCGGGTCAATTAATCCCAGTGCGGTGCCTGCATGCCGTACGCGCAGCGCACCCAGACGGAACATGATGCGCGGGGATCGTATTTTTCTGGTGGGGCCGATGGGCGCGGGCAAGACCACCGTCGGCAAGAAGCTCGCAGAACAGCGCGGCCAGCGGTTCGTGGATTCCGATCACGAAATCGAATCACGAACTGGCGTCGATATCGCCTTCATCTTCGAAAAGGAAGGCGAAGCCGGCTTTCGCAAACGCGAGCAGCACGTCATTGAGGACCTCACCACCCACAGCGGCATCGTGCTCGCCACCGGCGGTGGCGCGGTGCTGATGGCGGAGAGTCGCACTGCCTTGAAGTCCCGCGGCTACGTGGTGTACCTGCACGCCAGTGTCGCCCAGCAATATGCCCGGGTGGAACGCAGCGATACCCGCCCGCTGTTGGCGCACGGCGACCGTCGCGAGACGCTTTCCCGCCTGTTTGCCGAACGTGACCCGCTCTATCGCGAAGTCGCCGACCTGGTAGTCGATACCGACGGCAAGAACGCCAAGCAGCTGGCGCGCGAAATCGAAGTTGCCATGGACAGCACCCTGTCGTGACCGCCTGCATGCACCAGCTGCCGGTCGCGCTCGGCCGTCACGCCTACCAGATCCACATCGGCAGCGGCCTGCTTGCCGAGGCGCGTCTGCATGCAGCGGCACCGAACCGGGTGCTGCGGGTCATCACCGACAGCCACCTCGCCGCACTGCACCTGCCGGCGCTGCTGGCCGCGTTCGGCCTTGAGGCCCAGCATGTCTTCGTCATGGACGCCGGCGAGCCGAGCAAGAGCTGGGCGACCGCCGAGCGGGTGCTGGACTGGATGCTCGCCCAGAAACTCTCGCGGGACGCGCTGCTGCTGGCCTTTGGCGGCGGCGTGGTGGGAGACATGACCGGCTTCTGCGCGGCGATCTACCAGCGCGGCATCGGTTTCGTGCAGCTGCCCACTACCTTGCTGGCAATGGTCGACTCCAGCGTTGGGGGCAAGACCGGAGTCAACCATGCGCGCGGCAAGAATCTGATCGGCGCATTCCACCAGCCGCGCGCGGTGATCGCCGATCTCGACCTGCTCGGGACACTGCCGCGCCGCGAACTGTCGGCAGGGGCGGCAGAGGTGATCAAGTACGGCATGCTCGGCGACGCGGCTTTTTTCGCAGCCCTTGAGGCCGGTGCCATCGAGCAGCTGCTGGCGCTCGATACCGCAACCAGCGCCGCCGTCATCGAACGTTGCTGCGCGCTCAAGGCCGCAATCGTCGCCGAAGACGAGTTCGAGACCACCGGCCGGCGCGCGCTGCTCAATCTCGGCCATACCTTCGGACACGCGGTGGAGACCTACACCGGCTATACCGAGTGGCTGCATGGCGAGGCGGTTGGCCTGGGCCTGGTGATGGCGGCCGATCTCTCCGCCAGACTGGGTTGGATCCATGCCGATGAAGCGGCGCGCTGCACGGCACTGGTCGCACGCGCCGGCCTGCCGGTGAAGCCACCAGCGGGCATGCAGCCCGAAGACTTCCGGCGCCTGATGGCGGGCGACAAGAAGGTAGCCGCCGGCCAGCTGCGCCTGGTGTTGTTGAAGCGGCTGGGCGATGCCGTGCTCACCTCCGATTTCGACGATACGCGCTTGAGCGAAACCCTCGCGCACTTCTGCGCCGCTTGAGCTTGCCAACCCGCCTAGCTTGTCGGCTATAAAGGCATATGACCCTCGCCCCCTACGCCGCCCGTCCTGAATGCTCGCGCGGCCGTTGCAAGGCCGAGCCGGCGCCGACCTCGCGCAGCGAATACCAGCGTGATCGCGACCGCATCATCCACAGCGCGGCGTTCCGGCGGCTCGAATACAAGACCCAGGTGTTCGTCAATCACGAGGGCGATCTGTTCCGCACCCGGCTGACCCATTCGCTCGAAGTCGCGCAGATCGCCCGCACCATCGCGCGCACCCTGAATCTCAACGAGGACCTTGCAGAGGCCATCTGTCTCGCCCACGACCTGGGCCATACCCCGTTCGGTCATGCGGGCCAGGACGCACTCGACGCCTGCATGCGGCACTGGGGCGGCTTCGAGCACAACGCACAGTCGCTGCGCGTGGTGGACCAGCTCGAAGACAAGTACGCCGAGTTTGTCGGCCTCAACCTCAGCTTCGAGACCCGCGAAGGCATCCTCAAACACTGCTCGAAACGCCGCGCGGCGACTCTGGGTGCGGTGGCGCAACGCTTCGTCACCGGCGGCCAGCCGACGCTGGAGGCGCAGGTGGCCAATCTCGCCGACGAGATCGCCTACAACAACCACGACATCGACGATGGCATCCGCGCACAACTGCTCAGCCTCGAGCAGCTGCGCGCCGTGCCGCTGTTCGCGCGCCACCACGACGAGGTGCTGCACGCCTACCCGCAGGCCATCCCCAAGCAGGTGCGCCACGAAACCGTGCGGCGCATCATCGGCACGCTGGTCGGCGATCTCACCGAGCACTCGCGGCAGCGGCTGGAGATAGCCGCACCCGAATCCCCCGATGCAGTACGCGCGCTGGCCGAACCGCTGATTGCCTACAGCGGGGCCGTTGCCGCCGAGAGCCGCGAGCTCAAGCGTTTCCTGCGGGAGCACCTGTATCGCCACCATCAGGTCTACCGGGTGATGGAAAAAGCCAAACGGGTGCTGCGTGAACTGTTCGAGGCCTTCATGCGCGACCCGCGGCTGCTGCCACCGCAGTTGCATACGGGGACTGTCGCCGCCGAAGACGAGGCCGGCCGCGCCCGCATCGTGGCTGACTATATCGCCGGCATGACCGACCGCTTCGCCATTGATGAGTGGGAGCGGCTGTTCGACCCGAGACGGCTCAAATGAGCGGCCGGCATCCTGAAGCGGTCGGCGGCGACTCGACTTGGCGGCGATCCCGATGCGCGGAGCTTTCGCCACGTGTCTCGCACCGCCACCGGTTCGCCATCGACGAATGGGCGCGGCTGTTCGACCCAAGGCGGCTAAAGTAGCGCCATGCCGATCAAGCCTGCCGACGCCAACAAAAAACTCCGCCGCAAGCGCGCTGCACAAGCCACCGGCAGCGCCGAATACACGGTGGACGAACTCGCCCGCGCCGGCGACGCCACGGTCCGCAACGTCCGCGCCTACCAGGATCGCGGCCTGCTGCCGCCGCCGGAGAAACGCGGCCGCACCGGCATCTATACCGGCGATCACCTCGCCCGCCTCAGGCTCATCAACCAGCTGCTCGATCGTGGCTACACGCTGGGCAACATCGCCGAGCTGATCGCCGCCTGGGAAAAAGGCCAGAACCTGCGCGACCTGCTGGGGCTGGAATCCGCCATCACCTCACCGTGGTCAGAGGAGCTGCCGGGCACCTTCACCATGGCCGAAATCATCGGCATGTTCGCCAAGCATGAAAAGGTGACTGCCATTCCGGAGCTGATCCGGCGCGTCACCGAGCTGGGCATCCTGCAGGCCGATGGACTGCGCTTCCGCGCGCCGCGCCCGCGGCTGGTGCATGCGGCGGCACAACTGGTTGCGATGGGCATTCCGCTCTCGGCCCTGCTCGACATCCTGCGCATGCTGCGTGGCAACGTCGAGCGTGTCGCCAGCGAGCTGGTGCAGCTGGCACTGCGCTATGTGCTGACCCAGCACCTCAAGGATGGCCTGCCCAAGGCCGCCGACGTCTCCAAGATCGCAGAGCTGATCTGGAAGCTCCGCCCCATCGCCGATGTCGCCGTCGATGCCGAAGTGGCCCGAGCCATGGAAATGGCGGTGCAGAAATATCTGGGCGATATCCTGAGCTCGGTGTTCGAGCAGTTGCCGAATCAGCGTTAGGCCAGACAGAAGCATCATGAAAAAGAAAGGTCAAGCTGAGTTCACCCAATGGATGGGGTGGAGTTGACCCTGTTTCGCGGACACCTGATCGTTTAAGAAAAGGAGTCCTGAGATGCCGAAGAGTCGACTGCCGTATCCGGCAGCCTTTCGCCAGCAGATGATTGAGCTGGTTCAG
>JBKJJE010000128.1:0-9335 GCA_046598075.1 Stagnimonas sp. | reverse complement strand
GAACAACGAGTGCGGCGAAGGCGATCTGGTTGCCATCGTCGAGACCCGTCCGCTGTCCGCCACCAAGCACTTCAAGCTGGTCGAAGTGCTTGAGAAAGCGCGCGTTTAAGGAGCAGGACCAATGATCCAACAAGAATCGTTCCTCCACGGCGCTGACAACAGCGGCGCGAAGATGATGCAGGTCATCCAGGTGAAGGGCTCGACCTACCGCCGCTATGCGGCAGTCGGCGACATCGTGAAAGTGACGGTGAAAGAGGCCATCCCGCGCGGCAAGGTGAAGAAGGGCGAGGTCTACGACGCCGTGGTTGTGCGCACGCGCTTCCCGATCCGTCGCAACGACGGTTCGGCGATCCGCTTCGACACCAACGCCGCCGTCCTCATCAGCGCCAAGATGGAACCCATCGGCACCCGCATCTTTGGGCCCGTGACGCGCGAGCTGCGCGAGCGGTTCATGAAGATCGTGTCTTTGGCTCCCGAAGTGATTTAAGGCTTACCAGCCATCGAGATTAGGAACATGAAAAAGATCAAGAAGGGTGATGAGGTCATCATCACCATCGGTAAAGACAAGGGCAAGCGCGGCACCGTGTCGCAGGTGCTCGTCGAGGAAGGCAAGCTGGTGATCGGCGGTATCAACATCGCCAAGAAGCACATGAAGCCCAATCCCAATGCCGGCGTCCAGGGCGGCATCGTCGAGAAGGAAATGCCGATGGACGTTTCCAATGTCATGGTCTTCAACCCGAAGACCGGCAAGGGCGACCGCGTCGGCTTCCGCATGGAAGGCGACAAGAAGGTGCGCATTTTCAAGTCGAACAACGAACTGGTGGGCTAAGAGATGAGCGACACGAAACCTGCATTCGAGACGCTCTATCGCGAGAAGATCGCGGTGGAGCTGATGAGCAAGCTGGGCCTCAATGCGATGGCGGTGCCGCGCATCCAGAAGATCACACTAAACATGGGCGTGGGCGAAACCACCCAGGATCGCAAGGTGATCGAGAACGCCGTGGCGGACATGACCGCCATCGCGGGCCAGAAGCCGGTGATTACCAAGACCAAGATCGCCATCAGCAACTTCAAGGTGCGCGAGAATTTTCCGGTTGGCGTGAAAGTGACGCTGCGCCGCGAGCGCATGTGGGAGTTCCTGGAGCGTCTGGTTTGCGTGGCCCTGCCCCGCATCCGTGACTTCCGTGGCCTCTCGCCTAAGGGTTTCGATGGCGCCGGCAACTACAACTTCGGCATCACCGAACAGATCATCTTTCCGGAAATCGAATACGAGAAGATCGACATGCTGCGCGGCATGAACATCACCATCACCACCAGCTCGAAGAGCGACGCAGACGCCAAAGCCCTGCTCGAAGCCTTCCAGTTCCCCTTCCGCAAGCAGTAAGCGTAGAGCGATCCTATGGCCAAGATGAACATGCTGAACCGTGAAGTCGTCCGCAAGAAACTTTGCGCACAGCACGGCAAGAAGCGCAAAGCCCTCAAAGAAATCATCAGCTCCACCACGGTGAGCTTTGAAGACAAAGAAGCCGCAGTGGTCAAGCTCCAGAAGCTGCCGCGTGATTCGAGCAAGTGCCGCCAGCGTAATCGCTGCGCGATCACTGGCCGCTCGCGCGGTGTCTACGCCAAGTTTGGCCTCGGCCGTCACAAGCTGCGCGAGGCAGCGATGCGCGGCGAGCTGCCTGGCTTGAAGAAAGCCAGCTGGTGATGATCATTGTTCGCCGTCCGGCGAACGCAAGTTTTTAGTTACACCCGCTCCGTTGAAAGAGCGTCCCACCGTCCCGAAGAAGATTTGACATGAGCATCAACGATCCTATCGGCGACTTTCTGACCCGCATTCGCAACGGTCAGCAAGCGCGCAAAAAATTCATCGTCTCCCCGTCGTCCAAGCTGCGCGAGGCGGTTGCCGCCGTGCTGAAGGAAGAGGGCTACATTGCCGAGTTCACCGTCACGGCGGAAGGCAACAAGAAGACGATCTCCGTCGTTCTCAAGTACTTCGCCGGCAAGCCGGTGATCGAGAAGCTGCAACGCATCTCGACCCCAAGCTTGCGCGTCTACAAGGGCAAGGACGAACTGCCGAAAGTGCTGGGTGGCTTAGGTGTCGCCATCATCTCCACCCCCAAGGGTGTGGTCTCTGACCGTCGCGCGCGCGCTGACGGCCAGGGTGGCGAAATCATCTGCCTCGTCGCTTAAGGAGCAACCATGTCACGCGTTGCTAAAAACCCCATCAAACTCCCCGCCGGTGTGCAGGTTTCCTCCGCCGAAGGTGTCGTCTCCGTCAAGGGTGCCAAGTCCACGCTGACGCTGCCGCTGCCCAAGGGCATCGCCATCGACGTCAAGGACGGCGCCGTCACGCTCACGCCGGAATCCCTCATCGTCAGCAAGGCGAAGTCGGGCACCGTGCGCGCCATCATCAACAACATGGTGGTCGGCGTCACCAAGGGCTACGAGATCAAATTGCAGCTGGTCGGCGTCGGTTACCGCGCCGCCATGAAGGGCAAGATGCTCGACCTGCAGGCCGGCTTCTCGCACCCCGTCAACATCGAAGTGCCCACCGGCGTGACGGTGGAAACGCCGATCCCGACCGAGATCATCATCAAGGGTGCTGACAAGCATGTGGTCGGGCAGCTCGCTGCCGTGATCCGTGCGAAGCGTCCGCCGGAACCCTACAAGGGCAAGGGCGTGCGTTACTCGACCGAGAAGGTCGTGCTGAAAGAAGCCAAGAAGAAGTAAGGCGAACTGACCATGAGCAACAAGACCAACTCAACCCGTCTGCGCCGCGCTCGTCGCACCCGCGCCAAGATTCTCCAGCTGGGCGCGCATCGTTTGACGATCCACCGCACCCCGCGCCACATGTATGCCCAGATCATCTTCGAGGGCAAGACGCTGGTCGCCGCCTCGACGGTGGAGAAGGAAGTCGTCGCTGGCCTCTCGGCCACCGGCAACGTCGACGCCGCCAAGAAGGTGGGTGTCGCGATTGCCGAGCGTGCGAGAGCTGCTGGCATCACCTCCGTCGCATTCGACCGTTCCGGTTTTCAGTATCACGGCCGCGTGCAGGCGCTGGCAGATGCCGCGCGTGAAGCCGGCCTGGAGTTCTAAGACATGGCAAGCAACTACCAAAACAACAACAGCGACGACACCCAGGGTGACCTGAAAGAAAAGCTGGTCGCCACCAACCGCGTCTCCAAGACGGTCAAGGGCGGCAAGCAGTTCAGCTTCACTGCACTCACCGTGGTGGGTGACGGTGCTGGCCGCGTCGGCTTCGGTTACGGCAAGGCACGCGAAGTGCCGGCCGCGATCTCGAAGGCAATGGACCAGGCGCGCAAGAACATGGTCACCGTGCCCTTGCGCGGCCACACCATCCAGCACGAAGTGATCGGCACCCACGGTGCGACCCGCGTCATGCTCAAGCCCGCTTCGGACGGCACCGGTGTGATCGCCGGCGGCGCAATGCGCTCGGTGTTTGAGGTCGCGGGCGTCACCAACATCCTGGCCAAGACCTACGGCTCGCGTAACGCGATGAACGTGATCCGCGCCACCGTCGATGCCATCCAGAAAATGAACCTGCCTTCGGACATCGCTGCCAAACGCGGCAAGACAGTGTCCGAGATTCTCGGAGTGCCGAGCAAATGAGCGCCAGAAATCCGGTCAGCAAAAGTGCTGACACCGCCCCCAAGCAGATCAAGCTGACGCTGATCCGTAGCCTCGCCGCCCAGTTGAAGATGCACGTCAACTGCGTCAACGGCCTTGGCCTCAAGAAGATGCACCAGTCCGTGATCGTGTCGGCCACCCCTGAGAACATGGGCATGGTCAACAAGTCGCGCTTCATGCTGAAAGTCGAAGAGCTGAACTAACATGAAACTCAATACCATCAAGCCCGCCAAGGGCTCAAAGCCGACCCGCACCCGCGTCGGTCGCGGCATCGGCTCCGGCCTCGGCAAGACGGCCGGCCGTGGCCACAAGGGTCAGCGCGCCCGCTCCGGTGGATACCACAAGGTGGGTTTCGAGGGTGGCCAGATGCCCATCCAGCGCCGTCTGCCGAAGCGTGGCTTCAAGTCGCCGATCAAGATGCTGACCGGTGAAGTGCGTCTCTCGGAAATCGAGAAGATGACTGCCACCGAGATCGAC
Organism: Stagnimonas sp.; assembly: GCA_046598075.1. Taxonomy (GTDB): domain Bacteria; phylum Pseudomonadota; class Gammaproteobacteria; order Nevskiales; family Nevskiaceae; genus Stagnimonas. The sequence continues at coordinate 5,210 of JBKJJE010000128.1, read as the reverse complement.
CTCGCTGCCCTCAAGGCTGCGGGTGTGGTGGATGCGATGGTGCAGACCGCCAAGCTGATCAAGTCCGGCACCTTGACCCGCAAGGTCAGCTTCAAGGGCGTGCGCGCCACCAAGGGTGCCAAGGAAGTCGTCGAGACCCTCGGCGGCACTTTCGCCGAATAAGCCGCTAGCAATCCACGAGATCACGAGACCCGAATGGCCACCAACGCTTCCGCGCCGATGATGCCGGATCTGACCAAGAGCAAGGACGTGTTGAACCGTCTGCTGTTCTTGCTGGGTGCGCTGGTGGTCTACCGCATCGGCTCCTACATTCCGGTGCCGGGCATCGACCCGGGCAAGCTGGCGTCGCTGTTCAGCCAGCAAAAGGGCACCATCCTTGACATGTTCAACATGTTCAGCGGTGGCGCGCTGGAGCGTCTCTCGATTCTTGCGCTGGGCGTGATGCCGTATATCTCGGCGTCGATCATCGTGCAGCTGATGGCCTCGGCCGTGCCGCAGTTGAAGGAGCTGAAAAAGGAAGGCGAGGCTGGTCGTCGCAAGATCACCCGCTACACCCGATTCGGCACGCTGGGTCTGGCCATCTTCCAGTCGGTCGGTGCCGCAACCGCGCTGCAGAAAAGCGGCGTTGCCATCTTCCCCGGCTATGGCTTCGTCTTCGTGGCGGCGGTATCGCTGGTCACCGGCACCATGTTCCTGATGTGGCTGGGCGAGCAGATCACCGAGCGTGGCGTCGGCAATGGCATGTCGATGATCATCTTCGCCGGCATCGTCGCCGGCCTGCCGCGCGCCCTGGGCTCCACGGCCCAGTTGGTCAGCGAAGGCTCGCTGAACGGGCTGATCGTGATTTTCATCTTCCTTATGGTTGCGCTGACCACCTGGGGCGTGGTGTTCGTCGAACGCGCGCAGCGCCGCATCCCGATCCATCATGCGCGCCGCCAGCAGGGTCGCCGGGTGTTCGCTGCCCAGACCCAGCACCTGCCGCTCAAGCTCAACATGGCTGGCGTCATCCCGCCAATCTTCGCTTCTTCCATCATCCTGTTCCCTGCCTCCATCGTCAGCTTTTTCGGCGAAGGCGAAGCCGGCTTCCTGCAGAAACTGGCCAATGCGCTGTCGCCGGGTCAGGCGCTGCACTCCGTGCTCTACGGCGCGATGATCATCTTCTTCTGTTTCTTCTACACCGCGCTGGTGTTCGACAGCCGCGAGACTGCCGAGAACCTGAAGAAGTCGGGCGCGGTGATTCCGGGCGTGCGTCCTGGCGTGCAGACCGGCCGCTACATCGACCAGGTGTTGACCCGACTGACCGTCGCGGGCGCCATCTACATCACCGCGATCTGCCTGCTGCCCGAGATCATGATCTCCCAGCTCTCCATCCCGTTCGCCTTCGGTGGCACCTCGCTGCTCATCACCGTCGTGGTGGTGATGGACTTCATGGCGCAGTTGCAGGCGCATCTGATGTCGCACCAGTATCAGGGCCTGCTGGAAAAGCAGAACCTCAAGACCCTCGGCAAGAGCGCCGATGGCAGTACTTCAAAAATGTCGGGTCGGCTGGCGAGCCCCCGTCAATCAGTCACGCAACTCAATAAGGTGAAGCCATGAAAGTGCGCGCTTCGGTAAAAAAGATGTGCCGCAACTGCAAAGTTGTGCGTCGTAACGGGGTGGTAAGGATCATTTGCTCCTCCGATCTCCGCCACAAGCAGCGCCAAGGCTGAAAAGCCGTGGTCTTGCAAGGTATTTAGGTTTTCTTTAGACTCCGCGCCCTTTTTAGCGGCGCTTTGTAAGGAAGTTGAACATGGCACGTATCGCGGGCGTTAACGTCCCTGACAAGAAACACACCGTGATCGCGCTGCAGTCGATCTATGGCATCGGCGCAACCCGCTCGAAGAAGATCTGTGCTGCCGCAGGCGTAAGCCCGGCCGTGCAGATCCGCACCCTGACCGAGGGCGAGGTGGACAAGCTGCGCGCGGAGATCGCCAAGTACATCGTCGAGGGCGATCTGCGCCGCGAAGTGTCGATGAGCATCAAGCGTCTGGTGGATATGGGCACCTACCGCGGCCAGCGTCATCGCCGCGGCCTGCCCATCCGCGGTCAGCGCACCCGTACCAATGCCCGTACCCGCAAGGGTCCGCGCAAGGCGACTGTCGCCTCCAATAAGAAAGTTTAATTAAGGATTCAACATGGCCGCACCCCAAGCCGCAGCCGCTGCAAAGCGCAAGAAAGTCAAGAAGAACGTGACCGATGCCGTCGTCCACGTTCACGCTTCCTTCAACAACACCATCGTGCTGATCACCGACCGTCAGGGCAATGCGCTCTCCTGGTCCACGGCGGGTTCCTGCGGCTTCAAGGGTTCGCGCAAGTCCACCCCATTCGCAGCCGGCGTCGCCGCCGAGCGGGCGGCGACTGCCGCCGCCGAGCATGGCGTGAAGAACGTCGAGGTATTTGTCAAAGGCCCCGGTCCTGGCCGTGAGTCCGCCGTGCGCGCCCTCAACGCCGCTGGCATGAAGGTTTCCAACATTGTCGATGTGACGCCGATTCCGCATAACGGCTGCCGTCCCGCCAAACGCCGTCGCGTCTAAGAGAGAACAATCATGGCTCGTTATATTGGCCCCAAGTGCAAACTTTCCCGCCGCGCCGGCATGGATCTGCTGCTCAAGTCCCGCGCCCGCAGCCTGGAAACCAAGTGCAAGCTCGAAACCCGCCCCGGTCAGCACGGTGCCGTCAAACCGCGGCTGTCGGACTACGCCAATCAGCTGGCTGAGAAGCAGAAGCTCAAGCGCATGTATGGCGTGCTGGAACGTCAGTTCCGCAACTATTACCTGAAGGCCAGCGGCAGCAAGGGCGCTACCGGCTTGAACCTGCTGCGCTTCCTCGAAGCGCGCCTGGATAACGTGGTCTACCGCATGGGCTTTGCATCGACCCGTTCGGAAGCCCGTCAGCTGGTCGGCCACAAGGCCATCGAAGTCAACGGCAAGCCGGTCAACATCCCCTCCTACCAGGTCGCTGTCGGCGACGTGGTGACGGTTCGCGAGAAATCCAAGAACCAGCTGCGCATTGCCGCCTCGCTGTCGCTGGCGTCGCAGGTCGGATTCCCGGACTGGCTGGAAGTGGACGACAAGGGCCTGAAAGGCACTTTCAAGTCTGCCCCCGAGCGTGGCCAGATCGTGCCAGACATCAACGAAAACCTCGTGGTCGAGCTTTATTCGAAGTAACCGTAATTGCGTCGGCCTCGCGGCCGACTACGCATGTTTTTATAAGGATTTTCAATGCAGGGCATCGTCAACGATTTGCTGAAACCACGTTCAATCGAGGTGGAGCAGGCTGGCCCCAACCGCTCGCGGGTCTCGCTGGAGCCCTTGGAGCGTGGTTTCGGGCACACGCTGGGCAATGCCCTGCGTCGCATCCTGCTGTCGTCCATCCCCGGCGCTGCGATCACCGAAGCGCAGATCGAGGGCGTGGTGCATGAGTACAGCGCCATCGAAGGCGTGCAGGAAGACGTGCTCGACATTCTGCTGAACCTGAAGAATGTCGCCATCCGCATGCATTCTCGCGATTCGGCTACCCTGACCATTGCCAAGTCCGGCAAGGGCCCGGTCACCGCGGCTGACATTCAGCTGGATCACGACATCGAGATCGTCAACCCCGGGCTGGTGATCGCCAACCTCACCGGCGGCAAGCTCAACATGACGCTGCGGGTGACCCGCGGCCGCGGCTATCAGCCCGCCCTGGCACGTCCGGAAGAAGAAGGCTCCGGCATCGGTGTCCTGAAGCTCGACGCCAGCTACAGCCCGGTGCGTCGCGTCAGCTATGTAGTCGAGCGCGCACGCGTCGAACAGCGCACCGATCTCGACCGGCTGATTCTCGACATCGACACCAATGGCGGGATCGACGCCGCCGAGTCAGTGCGTCAGGCCGCCCGCATCCTGCGTGATCAGCTGACCGTCTTCGTCGGCCTCGAAGCCGAGGAAGTGGCAGTCGCCGTCGGCAGCAAGAAAGACGTCTCTCCAATCCTGTTCCGTCCCATCGACGAGCTGGAGCTGGGGGTGCGCTCGACCAACTGCCTCAAGGCCGAAAACATCTACTACATCGGCGATCTGGTGCAGCGCACCGAGACCCAGCTGATGAAGACGCCGAACCTCGGCAAAAAATCCCTGAACGAGATCAAGGAAGCTCTCAAGAGCCATGAACTCGATCTGGGCATGAAGCTGGACAACTGGTCGTCGCCGAAAGCGTCGGCTTAAAGCAAGTAAGGATTAGTCATGCGCCACAAAGTTTCAGGCCGCCGTCTGGGCCGCACCAGCTCACACCGCAAGTCGATGATGCAGAGCATGTCGGCTTCGTTGATCGAGCACGAGATCATCCGCACCACGGTGGAAAAAGCCAAGGAATTGCGCCGTGAACTGGAGCCGTTGATTACGCGCGCCAAGGAAGACTCGCTGCACAACCGCCGCATCACCTTTGATCGCATCCGCAACCGCGATGCCGTCCAGAAGCTCTTTCTGGACCTTGGCCCGCGCTTCAAGCAGCGTCCTGGTGGCTACCTGCGCATCATGCGCTGTGGCTTCCGCCCCGGCGATGCCGCGCCGATGGCTTACGTCGAGCTGGTGGAGCGTGCCGGTTCGCCTGCCGCCGAGGCTGCTGCTGCCTAAGCTGGCTAGATAGTCCGCAGCAGGGAAAAGGACGCTTCGGCGTCCTTTTTCGTTGTGGCAGGTGGCTGTCGCGGCGGTTCGGATGGCAGCCCACACCAAACCACGCCTGAATGGGCCGGATTTATTGTGGAAAGCGATTGACCTGCAAGGGCTAAAAAAATACAGTCTCCGCATAGGGTGCAGTACTAGACTAAATCCGCTCGGTTGGGAGAAAGCGGACACCACGCATGCCAGGGATTGGCACTGATGTTGCTTCGTCGCCAATAAAGAAAGATGGAGCGATAGCTCCTTTCCAAACCACACTCATTCGGGATTCAAAATGAAACTTAGTATTGACGGCCGCTTCCGCACGGCGGTTCAGGCTGCCTTCGTCAGTGGTCTGGCAGTCGCCAGTTTTGCTGTGCACGCGCAGGACACCCCCAGGCCGCTGCCGCCGGCCGACGTTGCGCCCGCACCTGTCGCAGAGGCCAGCATCCCGGTTGCGGCGCTGCCGGTCGCTGCAGAGCCCGCCAGCAAGTCCGAACAATCGGTCAAGCTCGAGAAGGTCGAGGTCACCGGCTCGAGAAT
>JBKJJE010000096.1:0-11097 GCA_046598075.1 Stagnimonas sp. | reverse complement strand
GCCATCTCGCTGGCGGTGGGGCGGGTTTCCGGCAGGTCCAGAAACTTCAGGCCCTCGTGGTAGAGCGCCACCGTCAAGAGGCGCGCCGAAACATAGGTGTAGTTGGGCTCTTTCTCGATGCGGGCGCGGGCGGCGAGGGTGAGCGCCTGGCTCAACTCAGCTTCGCTGATACCGTCGTAGAGATCACGGATGGCCGAGGCCACGACCTCGTCCGGGTTCACGCCGGTGAGCGTGCCGCAGGCCTCGCGTACCAGCTTGTGCAGGCGCTGCTCGTCGAGTGCGACGCTGCGGCCGTCGTCGAGCTTGATGTGGAGGACGCGTGCGGCGACCTCGGGCTGCCGGGTGGCCGCCTCGGCAGCGCGGGCCTGCGCGCGTTCTTCGCGGTAGATGACGTAGCTGCGGGCAATCCGGTGCTCGCCCGCGCGCATCAGCGCCAGCTCGACCTGATCCTGGATGTCCTCGATATGCACGGTGCCGCCGCCGGTGATCTTGCGGCTGAGGGCAGCAACCACGCTGCGGGTGATGGTCTCGACTTTTTCGCGCACGGCGGCACTGGCCGCGGCGCCCGAGCCTTCCACCGCCAGAAAGCCCTTGGTGATGGCGATGGCGATCTTGCTTGGATCGAAGGCGGTGACCTTGCCATTGCGGCGGATCACTTTCAGCGCGCCGGGCGCTGTGGCCACCAGCTCTGCGGCGGTGCTGCCAGCGGTGGCCGGCTGCGGTGCTTTCGGGGCGGTGACGGCCGTCTCGATCTGCATGGAACTCTCCCTTTGATGCGGTGCGTGCAACTTGCGATTGACTCCGGGACGTCATGCCCCGGTAGTGAACCGACGCCTGCGCTGGACAGCGATCCAGGTGGAGAGCGGTCATCAGGGCCTGCGTCGGCAGTATTTTTGATAAAGCGGTGAATGGATCAATGGCCTGCCCCGTAGAGACCAGACCGCGCCGCCATTCGCCGGCTCAAAAATACCACGCAGCTCTTCGGCGTCAACGCGCGATTACACAAAATGTTGTGGTGCACAGGCATGGAAACCACAACATGCTGTGTTTTGGCCGCCAAAAAGCGGTCCACAAGCGGTGCTTAACAAGTGGATAACTTGTGCATCCAATTCAAAAGTTTTTCAGTTTCAGCAACTTGGCGGTGCGTAGCTGCACTGGCTATTTATTTGCCACTTGTGCCTCTGTGGCAGGCAAAAAATATGCGGGGAGCCTGAGACGGTGCATCAGCGCAGCCTGTGCCTGGCACAGGGCCTAGCAGGCAGGTGTGGTTGCCCGCATCGACGCCGCAGCAAAGATTTGTTCAGCGTTGGCGGCGAGAAAATGTTTGTAGATCAGCGGCCTGCCGTCATCGCACCAGAGTTTCGCGCCATCAGCTGCAGTGGCCTGTGCGCGCTCGATGATCTCCACAAACTGTTTCTCGCTTTCGGCATTGCCGATGCGGCCGTCGGCCTCGCGCACCGCAGTCGGCATGGTGGCGGCCATCGTCGCGGTCTGCCGCAGCTTGGTGCCGGGCGCGCCCTGGATCGCGGGCAGCAGCCGGAAACCGGCTGCCAGCATCTGTGCCGCCATGCTCTCGATGCCGGCAAAACCCGCGGCCAGCACATCGATGGTGACGTGATTGAAATCAGGCCCGAGCGCCAGCGCACTGGCGGCCTCGCCGGAGACGCTGGCCACTGCCTCCAGCGTGCTGCGCCGAATCGCAGGGCCGTTGCGCTGCATGAGCTGATGGACGAAGTGGTGGATGAAGCTCTCGGCATCGGTCTCGCGCAGGCCGCCGCTGGCCTCGGCGCTGGCGATCAGCGCGATGAAGCTGCCGTGGTCGACGGCCGCCGCCTGTTCGGCGCAGTCCTCGCGGACGAGGGCGGCAACCTCGGCAGGGAATGCCTCCAGATCGACCTCGGAAACGAACATCTTGAACGGCGTATGGTCCTGTCCGGCTGCCTGCAGATCGAAGCTGAGCAGCTTTTTGCTGGGAAACCGGTAACCGAGATCGCGGTGCAGCCCCAGCACCCGGGCGGCGCGCACGACCAGGGCGCACATCGCAGGATCAGCGGTGCGGATCGCGCCGTGGTCGTTGCGGAACGTGCCGCCTTGCGCCTGCACCAGTTTTTGCAGCGCGACGAAATCCGGCACCCTGCTCGCGAACTTGGCGGTGGCTGCGGTCACGAAGCGTTCGCGCAGCACCGCCGCACCGAGCAGCCTGCCGGTCACTGCTTGACCCCGTCGGCTGCGTCGCTCCCGCAGCAGGTGTAATGCACGACCTTGCCGGTTTGCTTGACGATGGGCGTGCCGGGGCTGATGACGCCATGGCCGAGCAGCGGCAGACGCTCCCGATGCAGGAAGACTTCCGCGCCCTGCGGCGTCATCAGGTAGCTGCCGTTGCGGGAGTCGTCGACGAAATAGAAACGGTCCTGCACGAACTCGATGCTGCCGTGCCGGCGCGAGGCAATATCGTCATCCAGATGCAGGGTGCAGCTCTTGGCGCGCCCCAGCGTCACCGGACAGTCCCTGCTGGCGATCCGCAGATGGTTGCCGCCATAAGTCAGCGCCAGCTGCGCGGCCACTGATACGGGCGCCGTCATGGTTGGCGCTGGCGGCGTGACAGTGACTTCTGGCGCTTTGAACGCAGCAACTTCTGGCGCTCTGAGCGCCGCGGCTTTCCAGTCGAGATCGAACAGATCGTCGAGATCAGGATGCTGATCGGCTCCGCGGGGCGAGACTGCCAGCCGTGCGCGTTCGGACAGCGCCTTGTCGAGCTGCTGGTAGAGGTTGCGGCTCAGCAGCAGGGTCTGGTCGCGGCTGAACGGCAACACCCGGCCGGCGCGGGCGAGCGCCGCGCCGCGTGCGCTCTCACCGCTGCCATCGACACCGACCAGCACCGCGCGCAGTGCCAGCGGCGCGGTTTCGTCGAGCAGCAGCGCGGTGCCGGTGGCGAGGATCGCCACCGCGGCCTGTACTGCCTGGGCAACGCTGGCGTGAAACGACGACAGTCCCTGGCTGCCGCCGTCCAGCACGCCGCCGTGTGCCAGCAGCTGTGCAGTCAGCGCCGTGCGCAGCGCAGGGGGCAGAGGCAACGGCAGGCGGAGCGAGCTTTTCAGGTCGCTGAAGCCCCAGTGCAGCGCCACTTCCATGGGCGCCACCGCAGCGGTGGCGCTTGAATTGGTGTTGACAGTCATCGGCAGAGAATACCCGAGCTGCATGGCCTCGGCGGCGCTGCGCCAGCAGCAGATTTGACCCATCGCACAGCATCTACACGGCAATTTCGGGGCTGCTGTAACTCGTTTTTGCCGCGCGGCCTACTTTGCCCGCAAGGCTTCCACCACCGGCTGCCGGGCCGCTTTTAGTGCCGGCGGCAAACCGCCCAGCAGGCCGATCGCCAGGGCCCACAGCAGGCCTTTTTCCATCAGCGCCGGCGTCACCCTGAAGTTGAACGCCACCTGGGTGAAATTGCTGCCGAGGGTCGACACCGTCATGTTGTTGAACAGCACATAGGCGATCAGTGCGCCCAGCACGCCGCCGCTGAGTGCAAGCAGCATCGCTTCCGCCAGCACCGACAGCACCACCGGCAGTCCGCCGAAACCGATGGCGCGCAGGGTGGCGATTTCGATCTGGCGGGTGGAGACTGCCGAATACATGCTGTTGAGCGCACCGAACAGGGCGCCGATGGCCATGATCGCCGTCACCACGCCGGTCAGCACACCAATCTGGGTGGTGAATTGCTTGGACTGGCTGGCGAAATATTCAAGCTCCGGCATCGCATCAATTTGCAGCCGCGGGTCGGCCTTGACGGTGGCCTTGATCTGCTCGATGGCCGCTGGCGAGGCCATCTGTGCCACCAGCGAAGACGCCGAATTGCCGCGTCCGAAGGCCGAGCGGGCGGTATCGGCATCGGTCCACAGCTCCGATTCATGGGCGTCGCCACCGGTCGAGAACGTGCCGACCACGGTCCATTCCGAGCCGCGGAACTTGAGGATCGAACCCAGCTTCACGCCCTCGAACTGCCCTGCTGCACCCTTGCCGGCGACGATCTCGCGCAGGCCCGGCGTGAACCAGCGGCCTTCGACCAGAGCCAGCTCGGGCCGCAGCTGCCGGATACCCGCTGGCTCGACGCCGCGCAGGGTGACGTTGACGCTCGCGCGCTGCGCGCCGGTGCCGCGCTTGAGTTCGGTGATCACCACCACTTCGGCGGAGGCCAGCGGTCTGCCCTCGGCGTCGCGCACGATGCCCGGCAGCTCGCGCAGGATCGGCACGGTATCCGGCCCGAGCACCGAGGAGAGTTCGGCAGTGACGCCGGCGGACAGAAACATCACCCGGTCGGTCTTGCCGGTGGCCTTGAGGGTGACGCCGAAGCCCTGTGCCATCGCCAGCAGCGCCACCAGCACGCCGACCACGCCGGCGATGCCGATGACGATGACCAGCGAGGAGCCGGCCCGCTGCGGCACCGCCCGCAGGTTCATCCAGATGATGGCAAGGATTTGCGTCATGGTCAGCGTCCCGACAGGCCATCAACAATGGAAAGCCGCATGGCCCGCAATGCCGGCGGCAGGCCGACGGCGATGCCGACCCCGAACATGCTGGCGAACGCCAGCTGCCAGACCCGCGCATCGGCGACGATGGGCGGAAACTGGATCGGCGCATGCGCAAGGCCCTTCATCACCAGCAGCGCCAGGCCCATGCCGCCCAGGCCGCCGATGATGCAGATCAGCAGCGATTCGGCGATCACCAGTACCAGCACCAGGCGGTTGCTGAAGCCCAGCGTTTTCAGCACCGCCAGCTCGGGGATGCGCTCGCGCACCGCCTGGCTCATGGTGTTGCCGGTGAGCATCAGGATGGTGAAGAACACCGCGCCGAGAATGGCGTTGAGAATCAGCGACAGATTGCCGACCTGGCGCACGAAGTTGAGGGTGAACTCCTTCTCGCTCTGGGTCTTGGTTTCATCGGGCGAGTTCTCGAACATCGCGTCGATGTTGCGGCTGATGTTCTCGGCCTGGTTTGGGTCCTTGATACGCACCACGAAAATGCCGGCATTGCCCTGGCCGAACTGCCGCGCCTCGTCGAAATAGTCGTAGCGCAGGTACATATTGCCCATGCGTGGGCAGCTGCCTTCGCTGACGTCGTCGAAGATGCCGGCCAGCTCGAAGTTCCAGGCGCGGCTGCCGTCCTTCAGCGGCCAGATCTGGCTCAACAGCGGGATCGGCTCGCCGAGCTTCCAGCCGAAGCGCTCCGCCAGCTGCCGACCTGCGATCACTGCCGTCCGCGAGCTTTTCCAGGCCGCCGCCTGTTCGGCCGGCAGGCTGCATTCGGTGAACGTCCCGATCCAGCGATCGGCGTCTACCGCAAACTGCGGGAAGAAGTTTTTCTGGTCCTTGTAGACGCCGCCGAAGAACTGCGACCAGGACACCCGCTCGACACCGGGGATCGCTTCGATCTGGGTCAGGTGCCGCATCGGCAGCGGGCTGGTGAACGATACCCGTGCCTGGGTGATCAACAGGTTGGCAGACAGCCGCTGGGTGCCGCCGGAGAACAGCGAGTTGGCTGCCTGCAGCAGGCCCAGCAGCAGAAAAGCGGCCACCAGCGACAGCAGGGTGAGGATGGTGCGCGCCTTCTTGCGCCACAGCGTCGCCCACAGCAGGGGAAAGTATTTCATTGCCGAGCTCAGTGCGTTCTTCCTGGCAGGGCATCACCCGCGCCATCCCTGGCGAGGCGGTACCCGAACAATGACCCCCGGTGCGGCCATCCCTGGCCGCCCGCGCACTCGCCGGAAGTGCCTTTCATGGCACTTCCTCTTTGGCGAGTGCGCCCTTATCCATATGCACCTGATGCGTTGCGTACTCCGCCGCCTTCGGGTCGTGGGTGACCATGATGATGGTCTTGCCGTGCTCGCGGTTGAGGGTCTGCAGCAGCCCCAGGATTTCATCGGCGGTCCTGCGGTCGAGATCGCCGGTGGGTTCGTCGCAGACCAGGAGCGTCGGGTCGGCCACCAGTGCGCGGGCAATGGCGACCCGCTGTGCCTGGCCGCCGGAAAGTTCACTGGGCTTGTGCGTGGCGCGGTCGGCGAGGCCCACCACCGTCAACGCGATTTTTGCGCGCTGCGCACGTTCGCTGGCATTGAGATTGGTGAGCAGCAGCGGCAGCTCGACGTTCTTCTGCGCCGTCAGCATCGGCATCAGGTTGTAGAACTGGAACACGAAGCCGACATGCCGCGCCCGCCATTTCGCCAGCGCCGATGAGCCAAGGTTATCGATGCGCTCGCCGGCGACGATCACCTCGCCCGCCGTGGGCTGGTCGAGTCCGCCGATGAGATTGAGCAGCGTGGTCTTGCCGGAGCCGGAAGGGCCCATCAGTGCCAGGAAATCACCCTTGGCGACTTCCAGATCAAGTGCCGTCAGCACCTCGACTTTCTGCTTGCCGCGCGTGTAGGTCTTGGTGACGCCGCGGATCTGGACGATCGGAGTGACGCTCATTTCGCTCATGGCTTGCCTTCCTCGATCTTGATCTTGCTGCCCTCACGGAGTTTGCCGAAATCGCCAACGGCCAGCGACTCGCCGCCGACGAGACCGTCGAGGATGGTGGTCTCACCGCCTGCGCTTGCGCCGGTTTTCACCGGCTGGCGCCGGACGGTATCGCCGCTCACCACGAACACCGCATCGCCGCTGATCGCCTCGCTCGGGGCCAGCACCCGCCGCTGCGCGGGTGCTGCGGCAGCGACCTCGTCCGCCAGAAAGCTGACGCGTGCGCCCATGTCCGGCAGCACGCGCGCATCGATGGCCTGGCCCGCCGCGCGGGTAAAGCCGACGCGCACTTTCACCGTCGCCTTGCTGCGATCGGCGGTGGGGATGATGGCGATCAGCTCGGAGGGAATCTCCCAGTCCGGGTAGGCGTTGAGCTTGGTGCGCGCCTGCTGCCCCGCTTTCACCTTGTTGAGAAAGTTCTCGTTGACATCCACTTCCACTTCCAGCGAGTTCATGTCCACCAGCGTGCCCAGGCCGGTGCGGGTGCCGGCGCCACCGGCGGAGAGCGGCGAGATCATCTCGCCCGGCTGCGCATTCTTGACGGTGATGACGCCGGCGAACGGTGCGCGCACCACGGTGTCGTCGAGATTTTTCTGGATCACCTGCAGCTGCTGCTGGGTGACCCGCACGCCCTGCTCGGCGCTGGCGAGCCGTGCCTTCAGCTGGCCGACGGCGGTATCGGCATTGTCGGCAGCCGACTGCGGCACCAGTTTTTTATCGACCAGGTCGCGATTGCGGCGGGCATCGCGCTCGGCATTGGCGAGCGAGACTTTCAGTTCGGTGAGTTGTGCGCGCGCCTGTTCGACCTGTGCGCGGCCCAGGCCCATCTGTGCCTCCAGGTTGCTGCCGTCGAGCCGCGCCAGCACCTCGCCTTCCTCGACTTTTTGTCCCTCCTCGAACAGGATGGCGATGACCTTGCCGGTGACTTTCGACGACACCGTCGCCTGCCGCCTGGCCACCACATAGCCCGAGGCATCGAGCACCGAACCGCTGGCGGCCGCACCGCCCTTGGCGGTTGCCTGCACCAGCCGCACCGGCACCGTGGCATCCGGTTTCAGCAGATAGGCGGCAGCGCCACCGGCGACCACCAGCGCCGCCAGTATCCAGGGCCATTTCGGGCGCGGCTGGGGAGTGAGAGGGGCACTGCGATCAATCGAGAGCTGGCGCAGCAGCTCGGCTTGGCTGGACATGGGTGTTCCGGGATTCTTGTCCGCCAAGAATGCCATGCCCTACAGGCCGAGTTCGAGGCCCGCGGTCAGGCTGCGTCCACGTGCCGGCTCGTAATAGCGGCCATTGGCCTCGTTGACGATCACCGAACCGGCGTAGCGGCGGTCGAAAACATTCTCCATGCGCAGTGAGAATCGCGCGGCAGGCCCGCGTGCCGGACGCAGGCGATAGGCGAGCTCGCCATCGAGCAGGCCGTAAGAGGGCGCGGCTTCGGTGTTGCTGTCGTTGACCGGCACGGTGTCCAGATAGCGGAACTCCAGCGCGAGTTGCCAGCCAGGCTGCGGCTGATAACCGAGGCGGCTGAACCACTGGCCCTGCGCCACGCCGGGTAGCCGGTTGCCGCGCCGTACTTCCAGCTGAGGAGAAGCGCAGGGCGGGCTGGCGCAAGTGCGATAGGTCTCGCGCACGGTCGCATCCAGTAGCGTGTAGGCGAGTGCCAGCTCGAGCTTGGCAGTGAGCGCGGATTGCAGCGCCAGCTCTGCGCCCTGCCGCCGCGTGCGGGCGGCGTTGGTGAAGCTGGCGCGGCCACCGCTGTTGCGCGCGGTCACCAGTTCATCGCGGCTGTCGGCGCGGAACAGGGCGGCGCTGATGCGGCTGTCGTCACCCAGTCGCAGCTTCAGGCCCGCCTCGCCGCTGCGGGTGCGCGCCGGCTCGAGCGCGAAGTTGAGGCCCGCCGCGCCATCAGGCCGATAGGCGAGTTCGGCGAAAGTAGGCGTCTCGAAGCCGCTGCCATAGGCCGCATACCAATGCAGCTGCGCGGTCTGCTTGAACAGCAGGCCGGCGACCGGCGTCAGCGCCCGGTAGCGCACCTGGCCGCTGTCGTCACCATTGCCTTCACGCAGATAGCGGTCGTCCGAGCGAAATCGCAGCGCGCTGTTGCGCAGGCCTGCAAGCACTGCCGTGCGCGGTGTCAGCGTCCAGTCCAGCTGCAGGTACTGGTCGAAGGCGGTGACGGTGTTGATCTCGTCGCGCCGCAGTGCGCCGCGCACACCGGTCTGGCTGCCGACGAAGTTCTCGAAGCCGCGCCGGTGTTGCCGCAGGCGGTCGAGACTCACCCCCGCGACCCAGCTGAAGGACTCGCGCCGCTGGCTCCAGCGCGCATCGGCGCCGGCATAGTGACTACCCAGATCGACCACGCCGCCGGAGGCCGCAGCACTCGCCTGCGCACCGATGGGAATGGCGAGGAACTGCTCGATCGCGCGCTGGCCGCCATAGCCGAGCAGGCGCAGCGCACCCGGCGCGCCGAAGTCCTGCTCGTAGATGGCACCGAGCTGGGTTTGCGCCACGCTCTTGCGGGTATCGAACTGGCTGGCAACCGCAGTGGCCTGGCGCGGATCGGTTTCGAACTGCGCGCGCGTGAGGCCGAGCGGATCCTGTGCGGCGGGCGCGTCGAGCCGGTTCAGCAGCAGCGTCAGCTTGCCCTCTCCCGCTGCCAGCGCCAGCTTGCCGTTCAACGACTGGCGGTGCGCAGCGCTGTGTGCCCGATAGCCTTGGGTGCGGAAATCGGTGTAGCCGAGGGTGGCTCCATAACCGCTGCCGACCAGTGAAAGACGGCGGTCGCCGTAGCTGCCGGCGAAGGCATCGAAACCCAGCTCCGGTATCGCTGCCGCATCGGCAGTGAACAACTGGATCACGCCGCCGGAGGAGTTGCCATACAGCGCCGAGAACGGCCCGCGCAGCACTTCCACCCGCTCGGCGGTGGCGAGGTTGAAGTGCGAGAGCTGGCCCTGGCCATCCGGCTGGGTGGCGGGGATGCCGTCGAGCAGCAGCCGCACGCCGCGGATGCCGAATGCCGCGCGGGCGCCGAAGCCGCGGATCGAGATCTGGGTGTCCTGGGCGTAGTTCTGCCGCTCGCGAACGGTAAGGCCCGGCACGCCCTGCAGCGACTCGGCCAGACTGGCCCCAAGCGTGGCTTGGTCGAGATCGATGCGATCGATGGAGGCGGGCACATCGAAAGCCGCTGCCGCCACGCGGGTGGCTGTGACGGTGACCGGTTCCAGTGCGGTCGCAGTGGTGGCCTGCGCCTGCACGCCGGCTGCAAAGACCAGCGCCAGCAAGGCGGCAAGCCCCCGCAACAAAGGCTTGCCGCTATGACTCAAGGTGCGGTCTGCGCCACGGCAGGCGCTGCCGACACCCGCCAGATGATGTTGCCGACGTCGTCAGCCACCAGCAGGTCGCCGCGCTTGTCGATGGCCACGCCCACCGGCCGTCCCAGCGCTTCGCCGTCGGCATTGACGAAGCCGGTGAGCAGGTCGACTGGCGCACCGGCCGGCATGCCCTTGGCAAACGGCACGAAGATCACCTTGTAGCCCGAGCGTGGCTTGCGGTTCCAGGAGCCGTGCTGGCCGACGAACATGCCCTCGGTGAACGGCGCCGGCAGCGCACTGCCGACGGCGTTTGAGAGCCCCAGCGAGGCGGTGTGCGAGCCCAGCGCGTAGTCCGGCTTGATCGCCTTGGCGACCAGCTCGGGCCGCTGCGGCTTGACCCGCACATCAACGTGATCGCCGTAGTAGCTGTAGGGCCAGCCATAGAAGCCGCCATCCTGCAGGCTGGTCATGTAGTCGGGCACCAGATCGTTGCCCAGCTCGTCGCGCTCGTTGACCGAGGTCCACAGCTTGCCGGTCACCGGCTCCCAGGCCATGCCCACCGGGTTGCGCAGGCCACTGGCGAAGATGCGGTGGCTGCCGGTGACGATGTCGATTTCCCAGATCGCAGCGCGGCCTTCTTCGGCGGCCATGCCGTTTTCGGCGACATTGCTGTTGGAGCCGATGGCGGCGTAGAGCTTGCTGCCGTCGGCGCTGGCGATCAGACCCTTGGTCCAGTGATGGTTGATCGGCCCGCCCGGCAGTGTGACCACGGTGGTTGCGGCGGCAGTGATGCGGGTGGCACCGGCGACATACGGAAACCTCACCACCGCGTCGGCATTGGCGACATACAGCGTGTCACCCACCAGCGCCATGCCGAAAGGCGAGAACAGGCCTTCGAGAAAAGCGGTTTTCAGCTCCGCCACGCCGTCGCCATCGGCATCGCGCAGCAGGCTAATGCGGTTGGCACTTTTGACCCCCGCGCCGGCTCTCTTCATCACCTGTTTCTGCGCCCAGGCCTTGAAGCCGCTCTCGCCCGGCTTCGGCGGCGCATTGGACTCGGCCACCAGCACGTCGCCATTGGGCAGCACCGCCAGCCAACGCGGGTGATCGAGCCCGCTGGCAAATGCCACAACCTGGGTGCCGGCGGCAGCACTGGGCTTGCCGCCTTCGGGCCAGCCCTTGGCGACGGCGATGTTGACCACAGGCAGCAGGGATTTGGTCGGTGCCGGCAACTCCGGATTGGGACCGATGCCGGTGGTGCCAGACAACTG
>JBKJJE010000038.1:0-19625 GCA_046598075.1 Stagnimonas sp. | reverse complement strand
CCCTATGACCTGCTGATCTTCGACTGGGACGGCACGCTTGCCGACTCCATCGGCCAGATCGTGCGCTCGATGCAGATCGCCATCGCCGAACTGGGCTGGGAGCCGCGCAGTGATCTTGAAGTCGGCCAGTTGATTGGCCTGGGGCTGACCGATGGCTTGCGCAAGCTGTATCCAGACCTTGGAGCGACCCAGATCAGCGAACTGCTCGGCTGCTTTCGCCAGCAATGGCTGACGCTGGGCACCGGACAGGCCGAGGCACCGTTCTTTCCTGGAACCGAGGCGGTGCTGCAGGAGTTGTCCGAGGCGAGCTATGTCCTGGCGGTCGCTACCGGCAAGTCCCGCGCGGGTCTCAACCGCGCGCTGGCCTGGAACCGCTCGGTGCGCGGCCTGTTCACCGCCACCCGTACCGGCGACGAAACCGCAGACAAGCCGGACCCGCTGATGCTCAGCGAGTTGCTGGTGGAACTGGAGGTGCCGGTCGAACGGGCATTGATGATCGGCGACACCGAATACGATTCGGCGATGGCCGCAGCCATCGGCATGGACTCGGTGGGTGTTGCCACCGGGGTGCATGAAGCAGGGCGCATCCGGCGGGCGGGAGCGATTGCGGTGCTGGAATCGGTGTGCGGCCTGCCCGCCTGGCTCGCCAGTCGTCGATAGTCAGTGCGCGTGCCGCGGATCGCAATCCGGATCAGCGCAATCGCCGGTCTCCACCTGCACGGTGACATGGGTGATGCCGTAGCGTTTTAGCGCCAGCCGCACTGCTTCCAGCAACTCCGGCACCGCGACGGTGCCATCGGGTGCGAGATGCAGGGTCATCAGTTTCTTGGTCTGCGACAGGGACCAGGCGTGCAGGTGGTGCACGCTCGCCACCCCCGCCACCGCCTGCGGCAGCTCGGCGGCGATGCGGCTGAGGTCGAGCCCGCGCGGAGTGCCTTCGAGCAGGATGTGCGCCGATTCGCGGGTGATCTTCAGGCCCATGCGCAGCACCAGTCCGGCAGCGAGCAGGGACAGCAGGGGATCAGCCGGCAGCCAGCCGGTTTTCAGGATGATGAAGGCGGCGATGATCGCTGCGACCGAGCCCAGCAGGTCCGACAGCACATGCGCCGCCGCGCCGCGGCGGTTGAGGTCGTCGCTGTCGCCGCCATGCAGTAGGGCGAACGACATTATGTTGGCGGTCAGTCCGATGGCGGCGACGATCATCATGGTGCCGGCATCGACAGGCGAGGGCGTGAAGAATCGCTGCACGGCTTCGAAGGTGATCCAGGCGCTGGCCAGCAGCAACAGGGTGCCGTTGACGAAGGCCGCCAGCACCGGCATCCGTTCATGGCCGAAGCTGTGGCCTGCATCGGCGGGGCGCAGGGCCTGGCGTGCGGCGAGCAGGCTCAGGCCCAGAGAGCCGGCATCCGCCAGCATGTGCCCGGCATCGGCAATTAGCGCCAGCGAACCGCTGATGATGCCGCCGGCAATGCCCACCACCATCGCCACTACTGTGACCCCCAGCGCCCAGGCTAGGCGACGGTGCGAGGCGTGGGCAGCGTGGTTGTGATGGTCCTCGTCCCGATGGGGGCCGTGGTCGTGCGCATGGCCTGGGTGATCGTGTGCGTGGTCGGCGTGACCGTGGGAGCGACTCATGGGAATCCGGGGAAAACCGCAGGGTGAAAAATCAGGGCAGGATGAAACCTGCTTTACGCAGCAGCTTGGCGGTGGCGATCAGCGGCAGGCCAATCAGCGCGGTGGGGTCGCGCGACTGCACTTCGACGGTGAGGGTGATGCCTAGACCCTCTATTTTCGCAGAGCCGGCGCAGTCGTAGGCGGGCTCGGCATCGACATAACGATGAATCTCGGCATCGCTGAGCTTGCGGAACTTGACGACGGTGGTGTCGAAATCCCGGTGTGTCTCGCCGTCCTGCCGCAGCAAGACCACGGCCGTGATGAAAGCCGAGTACTTGCCGGATAGAAACCGCAGCTGCTCGACGGCCAACTCGCGGCTGCCCGGCTTGCCCAGCAGGCGTCCTTCGCAGGCGCAGACCTGATCCGAGCCAATCACCCAAGCGTCCGGAACCTGTGCCGCCACCGCCTGCGCCTTGGCCAATGCCAGGCGGGTGGCCAGCGGTGCAGCGGCCTCGTCGCGGCGCGGGGTTTCGTCGACATCGGGGCTTTGCTGGGTGAATGGCAGGCGCAGCCGCGCCAGCAATTCGGCTCGATATCGGGAGCCGGAGGCAAGAATCAGCTGGGGGGCAGGGTTGGCGGACAATACAATCGCACTCGCAATAAACAGGCAACAGTATGAAAGACGCACCCCATTCAGAGAAGCGCCGCGACCGCTTACCCGCGCGCTTCAAGGCCGCAGAGGCGGTGGCCAGACGCCAGCAGCTCGATGGCCTGCTGCCGGTCACCCTGCTCGCACGCCTGAGCGAGGCGTTGTCGGGTCCTGCGGATGCGCTCGCTGTCACTATCCGGTTCGACACTCATCCGCGGGCAGTTGGACGCGCCAGTGGCAGCATCAATGGCTTGCTGCCGCTCACCTGCCAGCGCAGCCTGCAAGTGTTCCTGTGGCCGCTGGAAATTCAATTCGAATGGATCATGGTGCGCGACGAGGCCGAAGAAGAGCGCCTGCTCGCCGACGCCGACCCGGTGATGCTGGAGGACGAGCAACTGCTACTGTTTGATGCCATCGAGGACGAGGTGCTGCTGGCCCTGCCACTGATGCCCATTGCTCCGGATGCGCCGCCGCTGCAGCTCGCCGATGGCCCGGTCGGGCAGGCCGCCAAAAGTAAAAAGCCCGCGGGCAAGACAAAAGCCCCCCAGATCAGCGACAATATTCAGCTCGACGACTCTCGTCCGAATCCGTTTTTGGCACTCAAAGGCCAGTTCCCCAAGAACTGAGCTGCAAGGCAAGCACTTAAACAGTTAGGCATGGCTTCGATTCACGGCGGCAAGCTTGTCTTGGCGCCACGCTAATCACCGCAACACTTTCAGGACCGACCGGAGCTTTCCATGGCCGTTCAACAAGACCGTAAATCCCGTTCCAAGCGCGGCCATCGCCGCAGCCACGACGCCCTCTCGCTGCCGGCGCTGTCGATCGACCCGACTTCGGGCGAGACGCATCTGCGCCACCACGTCACCGCCGAGGGCTACTACCGTGGCCGCAAGGTGATCGACAAGGCCGGCAAGGCAGCGCCTGCGGACGAAACCGCCTAAGCACCAGCTGGGCCGCAACGCCCTGACCCAACGCTTCAGGCGCATGGACAGGACGATCACACTCGCCATCGACGCCATGGGCGGCGACCACGGTCTTAAAACGACCGTGGTCGCCGCCTGTCTGGCCTTGCGTGCAGCGCCGGCGCTGCGCCTGCTGCTGGTCGGCGATGCGCCCGCGCTAACCGCTGCGCTGGCCGCGGCTGCCGAGCGTTCGCGCATCGAAGTCGTTCACGCCAGCGAAGTGGTTGCGATGGATGAGCTGCCGTCGAAGGCGCTGCGCAACAAGAAAGATTCTTCGATGCGCGTCGCCATCAACCTGGTGAAAGACGGCCGCGCCCAGGGTGCGGTGTCGGCAGGCAACACCGGTGCGCTGATGGCCACCGCCAAGTTCGTGCTGAAGACCCTGCCGGGCATCGACCGCCCTGCCATCTGTGCGCCGATGCCGTCCTCGAAAGGCCGCCCGTACATGCTCGACCTCGGTGCCAATGCCGAATGCACGCCGGAGCAGCTGGTGCAGTTCGCGGTGATGGGCTCGGCACTGGTCACGGCTCTGCACGGTGTCGAGCAGCCGCAGGTGGCCCTGCTCAACATCGGCGAGGAGGAGATCAAGGGCAACGAGGCGATCAAGGCGGCCTCGAGCTGCCTGCGCAAGTCCGGTCTCAACTACACGGGCTATGTCGAAGGCGACGGCATCTTTCGCGGCGAGGCAGATGTCGTGGTCTGTGATGGCTTCATCGGCAACATCGCGCTGAAGACCGGCGAGGGTGTGGCCAAGCTGGTGCGCGATTTCATCAAGGCCGAGTTCCTCGCCTCGCCGTTGTCGAAACTCGCCGCACTCATCGCCCGGCCGGTGCTGACACGGCTGGCCACCCGCATCGATCCGCGCAACTACAACGGTGCCGCCCTGCTGGGCCTGAACGGTCTGGTCATCAAGTCGCATGGCAGCGCCGACGCGGCCTCGTTCGCCAATGCCATCGCGGTGGCAGTCAATGCCGTCGAGCACGATCTGGTTGGCCGTACGCGGGGGCTCATCGCGGCCGCGATCAGGCCATGAAAGCCACGGCGCGGCGGCTGGCACCGTTGCTGGCCGCGCTCGCCATGCTCGGGCCGTTTTCGATTGATACCTTCTTTCCCGCGTTTCGGGTGATGGGCGAGGAGTTCCGGGTCTCGCCGGCGGCGATGCAGCAGACCATCAGCATCTATCTCGCCGTCTATGCGGTGATGGCGCTGTTTCACGGGCCGCTTTCGGATGCCTTTGGTCGCCGTCGCGTCATCATTTTCTTCACCGCCCTGTTCGCGGTGGCTTCGCTGGGGTGTGCGCTGGCGCCGAGTTTTCCGATGCTGCTGGCATTTCGCGCCTTGCAGGGAGTCGCCGCTGGCGGTGGCCTGATCGTCGGCCGCGCCATCATCCGCGACCGTTTTGCCGGCCCGGACGCGCAGCGGCTGATGTCGCAGGTGACGCTGATTTTCGGCATCGCGCCGGCCGCCGCGCCGGTGATCGGTGGCTGGCTGCTGGCGGTGAGTGGCAACTGGCGCCCGCTGTTCGGGTTCCTCTGCCTGTTCTCGCTGCTGCTGACCGGCTGGTGCGTCTGGCAGCTGCCGGAAACCCATGCCAGGCCCATGCGTACCGTCCTCAGGCCAGGCATTCTCGGCCGCACCTATGCGTCGATGCTGGGCGATTCCCCGTTCTGCTGGCTGACGCTGGCAGCCTGCTTCAACTTTGGCGCCTTCTTCATCTACATCGCCAGCGCACCGGCTTTCGTCCTCGATGTGCTGAAGCTCGGCGAGCAGGATTTCGCCTGGCTGTTTTTCCCCGCGATCGGCGGCCTGATGATCGGCGCGGCGGTTTCCGGTCGCCTTGCCGGCAGGCGCAGTCCGGACCAGATGATGTGGCTGTGCTACCGCTTCAC
Source organism: Stagnimonas sp. (assembly GCA_046598075.1). Classification (GTDB taxonomy): domain Bacteria; phylum Pseudomonadota; class Gammaproteobacteria; order Nevskiales; family Nevskiaceae; genus Stagnimonas. The sequence goes on along the minus strand of JBKJJE010000038.1, from coordinate 14,511 downwards.
TGCGGCCGGCGTGGTGACCAATCTGCTGGTCAACAGCCTGCTGCCGCCGGGCGTGCCATGGAGCGTGCTGCCGGTGGGCATGATCGGCATCGGCATCTCGATCGGGTTTCCCACCGTCACGCTGCTGCTGCTGGACCGCTTTCCCGCCACCCGGGGCGCCTGTTCGTCGCTGCAGACGGCGTTGAGCCTGCTGATGATGGCCGTCCTGTCGGGTCTGCTGGCGCCGCTGGTGGCGCACCACCCGCTGGGGCTGGCAATGTGCTCGGCGCTGCTGAGTGCCACCGGCTATTGCTGCTGGCGACGCGCGCAGTCCAGTCTGGTGGGATACGCCCTACCTTGACGGTGGGCGCCAGTCGGCGAGTTTGCCCTTGCTGAACAGCGCCTGCGCCCGCGACGAGGCAGCGCACCGGCCGTAGTGCCAGACGACATCGCCGCCACCCTGCTGGTCGTAATGTTCCACACCCAGCAGCGCCTCGACCGCTGCCGGCGACATGCCTTTTTCCAGCTCGAACCAGAGTTCGGGGTCTTGCCATCTGGCCGGCTCTATCCCCTTGAACAGGCCCCTGCTGCAGCCGGTACGGCTGTAGGGTTCCTCGATCACCAGCGTCTGCGTGGCGGCCGGCTTGGCGGCCGTGCCGGGCAGCGTGGCGTCTGCCGCCCGGGTCGGCGCGATGACGTTGATGGTCTGCGCGGCGGCTTCCAGCGCATGCACTTTCGCGCGCAGGGTTTCGACTTCGACCCTGAGGGCCGCGCAGTCACTGGAGTCGGCAGCATAAGCCGGTATGGCGAGTGCCTGGAAGGCAAGCAGGTAGGGGATCAGTCGCATGGCAGCTCCGCGGTTCAGGGGTATCCAATCAAATCATCAGGTCCGGCAACCATTATCGGGCCGCCGGGCATTTGCGCTGGCCGGAGCGTCTGTTTATCGTCCGCCGGTCAGCACACTCCAGGGAACGCCATGCTAGCCAACAATGCCGCGGTAGCGGATACCGGCACCGAAGCCGAGCGCAGCACCCTGCTGGTCACTTACCTGCTGCACGGGCTGGCGCCGCTGACGGTGCTGATGGCGGCGGTGATCGCGGTCATCATCAGCCACATCAAGGTCAGGGAAACCCAGAGCGCGTTCATCCGCAGCCATCACAGCTGGCTGATCCGCACGTTCTGGTGGGGGCTGCTCTGGTCGCTGGTGTGCGGGGTGCTGACACTGGTGCTGGTGGGATATCTCGGCTTTGCGGTACTGGCGCTGTGGTGGCTGTACCGCACCATCCGCGGCTTCATCAACTACGGCGAAAAACGGCCGATGCCCGGCTGAGCAACTACTTTTTGGCCGGCTGCGGCGGGGCGGCAATCTCCGCCTCGGCCAGCAGCGCCTTGCAGTCCCGATCCTCGCCGGGGCTCAGCTGCAGGGTCGGCAGCAGGGCAGCCAGCGGCGTCAGCAATACCCCCAGCGCCACCACGGCGGCGCCACGCAGGCCGAGGTCGACCAAGTCCGGGCGAATGTGCGGCCTGGCAAAAGTGCCGGTGATGTTGAGCGGCGCTTTCAGGCGGCCGATGTTGGCGCGCTTGGGGCGGGTGCGCAGGCGAAAGTCCAGCGACTCGTCTTTCATGTTGGCGCCGCCGGTCAGCAGCAGATTGGTGTTGCCGGTGTCGAGCACGAAGCTGCGGGTATCCAGCTGGCCATTCTTCAGCCCGAAATCGCCGACCAGGCAGCGTACTTCGGTGCGCTTGCCGATGCCGATGGCAGACAGCAGGGCATTGCCGAAATCGAGACCGGAAAGGTCCAGCAGCAGGGCGGAAAAATCGCCGCCGGCCATTGCCAGCTTCAGCTCGCCGTCGCCATTTCCGAGCAGTTCCGCCGGCGATCTGCCCTTGCTCTTGAGCACGGCAAAGCCGCCGATGCGGCCGCTGCCCCGGTAGCTGCTTTTCTGCATCAGCCGCGAGACATCGACGCCGCGCAGTTCCGCATTGGCATCGAGGACAAACTGCTCACCGCGCGGGTCCAGCGTGGCAAAGAAGCGCAGCGCACCCTTGCCGATGCCCAGGTCCGCAGGCGAGACACTGAGGACGGCATCGTCGATGGCCAACTTGAAGGCGAGCCGATCAAACGGCAGCTTGTCGCCGACGATGCTGGCCGCTGCAAAATCCAGCTTCACGTCGGCTGCCTTCAGACGCGGCAGATTGATCCGTGTCGACGGCAGCAGACGGCCGTCGCCGCCCGGCGCCGCAGCAGGCAGGGTATTGGGATTGCCACCGATCAGGCCGGAGAGATCGGCGAGCCGCACCTGCCTGGAGCGCACCGTCGCTTCCATCAGCGGCCGCGGCTTTTTCATATGCACGCTGAGGTCGCCGGCCAGATCGCTCTGCCCCATCACGCCCTTGAACTTCTTGAACAGGATGGTGCGCGCCTGATAGTCCAGATCGCCTTCGAGCTTGTAGGGCGGAGTGTTGGGCAGCGGCAGCTTGGTGAAGTCGGCAAGGTCGGACAGATTCGGCCCCTGCAACAGCAGGCGCAGATTGGCACCGGCGAATTGCAGCGGATCGCGCAGCGTGCCTTTGAGCGCCACCCGGGTGGTGCCGCTCTCGGCGTGAAAGTCCACCGGATAGGGGTTTTCCGGGGTGCGCAGGCTGAGCACCGAACCGCCGGTGAAATGTGCCTTGAAGGACTCGTTGTTGTAACGGCCTTCGGCATCCGCCACCAGCAGGGGTTCGCCACTCTTGGCAGATTCGGTGGTGCGCAGGCTGCCGGTGATCTCGGCCTTGAGTGCCGCATCGATCAGCGCGAAACGTCCCTCGCGGATGGTCAGGTCCGCGATCTGCGGATCCCAGGGTCTGGCATCGGGGTCTCTGGGCGGCAGTACCAGTTTCCAGTTGCGCAGGCCATCCGGTCCGCTGCGCATGGCGGCGATTGGCTGGTCGATGTCGAGGCTGGAGATCCGCAGCCGGTGCTCGAACACGTCCTTCAGCCCAAAGCGCAGGGCCACACGCCTGATGCTGGCGAGCGGTGCGGCATCGGCCGGGAAATTGTCCGGATTTGCCAGCGTGATGCCGGTCAGGGTGACATCCGGGTGCCAGGACAGATCGACCGCGAGGTGCTCGATGGCAACGCTGCGGCCGACGGCCTTCGAGGCCTGCCGTTCGACCAGCGGCTTGAACCAGTTCCAGTCCCACAACAGGATCAGCAGGGCGATCAGCAGCAGGGGCAGCAGCGGCCAGAAACGGCGCAGCGGTGAGCGGATCGTGGTGCGGGGCATGGCGTTCAACAATCGGAACTGAGCCGCAGGCTATGCGGCTGCCGGTGAATCGCCTGTGAACGCTTACTTGACCAGGGTATTGAGATCGAAAATCGGCAGCAGAATAGCCAGCACGATCACCAGCACGATGCCGCCCATCACCACCGTCATCACCGGCTCCATCAGCTTCATCAGCACGCCGATGCGCAGCTCGACTTCCTTCTCCTGGTTGTCGGCCGCGCGTTCCAGCATCTCGCCCAGCCGCCCCGACGATTCACCGCTGGAAACCAGGTGCACCACGATCGGCGGAAACAGCTTGCTGCTGGCCAGGCTGCGACCTAGACCTGCGCCTTCGCGCACGCGCTTGGCGGCGTCTTCGATGGCCTCGCGCATCGGCAGATTCTCAACTACCTGGGCGCCGATGCGCATCGCCTCCAGAATCGGCACGCCGCTGCCGAACAGGATGCCCAGAGTGCGCATGAAGCGCCCGGTATTGGCACCCCGCACCAGGCGGCCGATCACCGGCCAGCGCAGTTGCCGCGCATGCCAGCTGCGGCGGAACGGCTCGCTGCGGCGCAGCGTGCGGCGGAACAGCCAGACGCCCGCAGCACCGCCGAAAATGATCACCGGCCAGGCTTTGCGGAGAAAATCCGAAAGACCGATCATGCCGCGCGTCAGCAGCGGCAGCTCGGCATTGATGCCCTCGAACACCTCGACCACCTGCGGCACCACGTAGGTCATCATGCCCATCACCACGCCTGTTGCCACCACCAGCATGATGATCGGATAGATCGCCGCCTGGGTGACCTTGCTCGACATCTCCTGCGAACGCTCGACGTAATCGGCGAGGCGTTCCAGCACATGGTCGAGCTTGCCGGCCTGCTCGCCGGCCTCGACCGTGGCGCGGAACAGGATCGGGAAGGCCGCCGGGAACTGCTCGAGTGCCGAGGCCAGGCTGTCGCCCTCGGTCACCCGCGCGCGCAGGCCCAGGGTGATGCGCTGCATCTTGGCGCTCTCGCTCTGCTGTGCCACCACGGTGAGTGCCTCATCCAGCGGCAGGCCGGAGCGGAACAGCGTCGCGAGCTGGCGGGTGAACAGCGCCAGTTCGGCGGCAGACAGTGAAGCGCCACCGCGCTGGAACAGGCCGCCGCCGCTGCCCGCCACGCGGCTCGCACCGGGGTCATCGCGTTCGCTGACTTCCTTCAAGGCCGTGGTCATCAGCCCGCGATCGCGCAGCAGCTGCCGTGCCTGCCGCGCTGTCTCCGCCTCGACCAGGCCTTTTTCGTTTTTGCCCTTGGCGTTGAGGGCGAGGTATTCGAACGCGGCCATGCCTAGTCTTCGATGGTTACGCGGAGAACTTCCTGCAGGGTCGTGGTCCCGGCCAGCACCTTGCGGCGACCGCTTTGCAGGATGCCGGGACTGCTGCTGCGGGCATAGGTTTCCAGCTGCTGTTCGCTGGCCCCGTCGTGGATCATCTCTTCGAGCTTCTTGTCGACTTCGATCAGCTCGTGGATGCCGCTGCGGCCGGCATAGCCGGTGTGGCGACAGTGGGCGCAGCCTTCGGCCTTGTAGAGCGTCAGCGGCGCCTGGCTATCGACTGCCAGCTGTTCCTTCTCGGTACGGCTGGCCTGGTATGGCGTCTTGCAGCGGCTGCACAGGGTGCGCACCAGGCGCTGCGCCATCAGCCCGACCAGAGAGCTGCTCAGCTGGTATGGCTCCATGCCCATGTCGCGCAGGCGGGTGATCGCACCGACGGCGGTGTTGGTGTGCAGGGTGGACAGCACCAGATGCCCGGTCTGCGAGGCCTGCACGGCGATCTGCGCGGTTTCCAGATCGCGGATTTCGCCGACCATCACCACATCCGGGTCCTGGCGCAGGATGGCGCGCAGGCCGCGCGCGAAAGTCATCTCCACCTTGAGGTTGACCTGGGTCTGGCCGATCCCCTCCATGTTGTATTCGATGGGGTCTTCCACCGTCATGATGTTGCGGCTCTTGTCGTTGAGCACGGCCAGTGCCGAGTACAGCGTGGTGGATTTTCCGGAGCCGGTCGGCCCGGTCACCAGCAGGATGCCGTGCGGCCGGAAAATGATGCGCTTCAACGTCTCGATCTGGGTCGGGTCGAGACCCAAAAGCTCGAGGTCGATGCGCTCGGACTGCTTGTCCAGAATACGCATCACCACCCGCTCGTTGTTGGTGCCGGTGGGGATGGTGGAGACCCGCACATCGACCTTGCGGCCACCGAAGGCACGGCTGATACGGCCATCCTGCGGCAGGCGCTTTTCGGCGATGTCGAGCTTGGCCATGATCTTGATGCGGCTGACGATCTTCGGCGCCAGTGCCTTGGCGGCCGAGATCACCTCGCGCAGCACGCCATCGACGCGAAAGCGCACGATCACTTTCTGCTCGTAGGTCTCGACGTGGATGTCCGAGGCGTTTTCCTTGATCGCCTCCACCAGCAGACCGTTGATGAACTTGATGATCGGCGCGTCGTCATCGCTTTCCAGCAGGTCCTGCGCCTCGCTCAAGGCGGCGGCGAGGTCATCGATCTCGATCTGCTCGTCCTTGAGGCCGGAGGCCAGCGCGGCGGTGGCCCCGGTTGCACCTTCGTAGGTCTTCTGCAGCAGCTTGTCGAACTCCTCGACGCTGATGGTCGACAGCTTCACCGGCCGGCGCAGGAAGCGGCGCGCCTCGGCCAGCGCGGTGACGCTGACTCCGGGCCGCGCGAACACGGTGACGTGCTCGCCAGAAGCCTCGCCGACGATCAGGCCGTGACGCTTGGCAAAAGTAAACGGGGGGCGACGCAGAACGTCGGTAACAGCTTCAGCAGACATGAGGATTGACGAGTTCTAGTACTGTCCCGGAGCTGGTTCGCCGGGGCGCTGCGCCGGAATCACGATGACGTTCTTCGCCACCTTGCTGCGATCCACCGGCGGGGCCGGTTCACGGGCCGGCGCGGGTGCGGGTTGAGTGCTGCCCGGCGCTTGGTAGGGTGCCGCGGCTGCGGCCGGCGCCGGTTCAAAGCGGGGCATGAAGGCGCTGGTTTCCGCGCCGTTGCCAGGCGCTGCCGCCTGCGGCGGCGCGCTGGCTTTCGGGGCGGCGTATTCGCGGATGTAGGCGTCGAGCTCCGGCAGCACCAGGCGGGCGCCACCACCCAGCGGCAGCTTGCCGTTGTTGGCTTTCTGAAGCTGCACGTTGCGTACCGCGTCGTACTTGCGGCGGGTGTAGAAATCGCCGTCGTCCTGGGTGCGCAGCACCGTGGGGTGGATGAACACCATCAGGTTGCGCTTGTTGCGCGAGACATTGCGGGACTTGAACAGATTGCCGAGCAACGGGATGTCACCCAGCAGGGGAATCTGCGACTTGCCCTCGTTGGAGTCTTCGCTGGTCAGGCCGCCGATCACCAGCACCTGGCCGCTGGCGACATTCACCGTGTTGGTGATGGTGCGCTTGTTGGTGACCAGGCTGGCGGTGCCGACAGTGCCGGCGCTGACACTCGAGGATTCGAGCTTGATCTTCAGCTTGACCACGCCCCCGACGTTGATCTGCGGCGTGACGCCGAGCTTCAGGCCGACATCCTTGCGCTCGATGGTCTGGAACGGATTGACGCTGCCGCCGGTGTTGCCGCCGCCGGTATTGCTGAACGAGCCGGAGAGGAAAGGGACTTCCTGGCCGACGCTGACTTCGCTTTCCTCGTTGTCGAGCGAGGTCAGGGTGGGCGTGGACAGCACATTGGTATCGCTGTCGCCCTGCAGCGCCTTGAGCAGGATACCGAAGCTGGTGCCGCTCTTGCCCTCGTTGTTGACGACGCCGCCACCAAGGTTGATGCCCTGGCTGATGGCGCCCAGGCCTGCCAGCGGATTGCCGGTGGCCACCACGTTGCCGATGGCGGACAGGGTGGAGGTGTCGAACACGCTGGCCACTGCGCCGCCCTGCGGGTTGTAGACCGCAAAGTCGAGACCCAGCTGGCTGGTCTTGCCGGCCGACACTTCGGCGATGATGGCCTGCACCAGCACCTGGGCGCGCTGGATGTCGAGCTGTTCGATCACGTTCTTGATCTGCCGCATGGTCTTGGGCGGGGCGGTGATCACCAGGGCGTTGTTGTCCTTGTCGGCCAGCACGCGGGTCTTCTCGAAACCAGCGCCGCCGGCTGCTGGCGCTGCCGGCGTCGCGGCCGCTCCGGGCGTGGCGGCAGCACCCGCCTGCTGGGCGTAGCCTTCCAGGATCGGAGCGAGATTCTCCGCCGAGGCATAGCGCAGGTAGACCACCTGGGTATTGCTGTCGATGTCCTTCAAGGGGCCATCGAGCCGCTTGATGAGGGAGATCAGTCTGGCGCGCTCGCCCTTGTCGCCGCCCACCAGCACGGCATTGCTGCGCTCGTCGGCGATCACCGTGGCGGTCGCAGCCGAGGGGTCGGCAGCCTTGGCCTGCTGGGTCAGGGTGGTGAGGATACGCACCACCTCGCTCGCGGCGGCGTTTTCCAGCGGGATCGACTCGACATCACGGTCGCCGTCGCCGTCGAGTTTCTTGATGATCTCGACCAGCCGGGCGACGTTGCCGGCGCGGTCGACGATCAGCAGCATGTTGTTGCCGGGATAGGCGGCCAGGTGTGCCGACTGCGCCATGATCGGCCTTAAGATCGGCACCAGCTGCGCGGCGGAGATGTTCTTCACCGCATAGACGTAGGTGACCAGATCATCCAGCGGCATGCCGGCGCCGCTGCGATTGAGGATGCCGCCATCGGAGCGGGCATTGGTTTCCGGGATGATCTTGATCGCATCGCCTGCCGGCACCGCCGCAAAGCCCTGCACCTGCAGCACCGCCAGGAAAGTCTCGTAGACCGCCTGCTTGTCCATCGGCGCGGCGCTGATCACCGTCACCTTGCCCTTCACCCGCGGGTCGACGATGAAGTTCTTGCCGGTGACTTCGCTGACGGTCGAGATCAGGGTGTTGATCTCGGCGTCCTTGAGGTTGAGCGTGACGTCCGCATGGGCGCTGGAGAAGGCAAGCGACAGCGCGATTAACGAGGCGATGCGGAGTTTCATGGCAGTGATGGCGGTCTCGTGCGGCGGGTAAGAGTGACTGACTGTTAACTAGGGACCAGCTGAAACGTTGACACTCTGCGAGACACCGTTGCGATCCACGGTCAGGCTCATGCTGCTGGCCTGCGACAGGCCCTGCAGCAATTGTAGGGCTTGCGCGGGATCGCTCAGCGAGGTTCCGTTGATCGCGGTCACCACATCGCCGGGCTTCAGGCCGGCGGCGTTGAACGCGCCGCGCTCGGGGCCGGGGTAGACCCGGTAACCCTTCAAGCCACTCTCGCCGCTGATCGGCTGCACGCGGATGAAGTTGGCCGCCTTGGTCGGATCGGTGAGTACCTGTTCCTTGATCTGCGACAGCATCTGGGCGGCGGCGGGCGTGCCCTCCTGCGGCTCCGTAACGCTGCTGACCAGGGTCGAAATCGGCGCATTGCTGGGCGCGTCCTTGTCCAGCCGCAGGGTTTCCAGACGGCCGTTGCGGGAGAGGATCACCCGATCCGGGAAGATCGCCTGCAGGTTGACGCCGGGCGAGACGTCATCGCCGATTGCATACGGGGCCTCGTCGGTGGCGTCTTTTGCGATCAACGCCAGCGATTCCTTTTCGGTCGATCCCGACAGGATGCCGAGCAGGGTGAAGTTGAGCTGGGTATCCGGAGCATTGGCGAGCGAGGCACTGCTGGCGCTGGCCTGGTACTGGCCAAACAGGTGCGCAGCGGCCAGCGCATCAGCGTTCAACGCCACCTTGCCGGTTGCAGGGTCGACAAAGCCGGGAGCCGGTTTCCATGCCGCCGACTGCGGCATCGGCACCAGCACCCACAGCAGGCCAGCAAGTTGCCAGGCCAGCACGGCCACCAGCAGCAGCATGGCCAGCGGCGGCAACCGGGCGCCAAAGCGGCGGTACAGGGCCGTCGCCTGCGTCAGCACGGCAGCAAGGGCCGGGGGCAGGGTGGGCAGGGTGGAGGAATTCATGCGCGTGATCATACCGTGAGCGGCCGGTTTTATTGCTGTAGAGGGCGTTGCCGCGCTAACGTCGGCGCCGGAGGCAGGCGATCACAGCCTGACCCCGAAAAACCACATAGAGGGGACGCCATGAGCGCGCAACGCACACTGATCCGGCTCGGTATCGCCGCTGCGATGTTCGTCGTCTTCGTGCTGCAGATCGGCGGCCTCTTGCCGCTGCCGTTCATCGACCAGGTCGAGCGCAGCACCTATGACGCCCGCGTGCTGCTGACCATGCCCGGCACCGTCGATTCACAGGTGGTGATCATCGACATCGACGAAAAAAGCATCACTGCGGAAGGCCACTGGCCCTGGCCGCGCGACAAGTTCGCGACGCTGGTCGAGCAGGCCTTCGACCGCTACAAGCTGCGCGCGCTGGGCCTCGACATCACCTTTCCGGAGGCCGATACCGGCAGCTCCGGTGCCGATGCGCTCCGGCGTCTCGCTGCCGGCGAAATGGCCGACCTGCCGGGCTTTGCGGAACGGGTGGAGCAGCTGCTGCCTTCGCTCGACTACGAGGCGCGGTTTGCCGGCGCGCTGAAGGGACGGCCAGTGGTGCTGGGCAATGTCTTTCGCGACCACCAGGCCGACCTCACCGATACCCTGGGCGCGCTCGGTCCGGCAGTGATGGACGCCAACACGGCCCGGCTCTACGACATCCGGTTCTTCAAGAACGATGCCTTCACCGGCAATCTGCCGGTGCTGCAGGCTGCTGCCGCCAGCGCCGGGTTTTTCGACAACAGCCAGGCGCTGGAGGTGGATGGGGTGTTCCGCCGCGTCTCGCTGCTGCAGCAATACAAGGGCGCGCTATACCCGGCGCTGGCGCTGGAAACACTGCGGGTGGCGCTGGGCAGCCCGCCGGTCGAGTTCGTGTTCGATCCGCCCGAGCAGCGTTCTTCGGCCAATCTCGAGGCGCTGCGCATCGGTCCCATGCTGGTGCCAGTGGATGAACATGTGCAGGCCTATGTGCCGTTTCGCGGCCGTTCGCCGAGCTTCGTCTATGTCTCTGCCAGCGATGTCATCCGCGGCCTGGCCGACCCCGCCCTGCTCGCCGGCAAGGTGGCGCTGCTCGGCACCTCTGCGCCCGGCCTGAAGGACCTGCGGGTCACTCCGGTGGGTGCTGCCGACCCCGGGGTGGAAGTCCATGCCAACCTCATCAGCGGCATGCTCGATGGCCGGGTCAAGCACAAGGCGCCGTACTACAACGGCATCCACGCGGTGCTGCTGCTGGTGATCGCGGCCGTGCTGGCCTTCGGTGCCGCACGGCTCTCGCCGCTGCTCAACGGCGCGCTCGCGCTGGGCCTGATCGCCCTCGTCACCGCACTCGCTTTCACCCTGTGGAGCGGGGTCGATTTCATCATTCCGCTCGGCACCCCGGTGCTGTTCACGCTGCTGCTGTTCCTGCTGCTGACCTTCTACGGCTACCTGCTGGAATCGCGCAATGTCCGCCAGGTGTCGAAGCAGTTCGGCGAATACATCCCGCCCGAGCTGGTGGAGGAACTCGCGGCCAACCCTGCCGCCGCCACCATGAAGGGTCAGAAGCGCAACATGACGGTGCTGTTCTCCGACGTGCGCGGCTTCACCACCATCTCGGAGAAGATGGACTCCGGGCAGCTCAGCGAGCTGATGAACCAGTTCCTGACCCCGATGACCAAGGTCATCCAGCAGCATCGCGGCACCATCGACAAGTACATGGGCGACGCCATCATGGCGTTCTGGGGTGCGCCGCTGAAGGACGAGGAGCACGCCACCCACGCCCTGCAGGCGGGCATGGCGATGATCAGCACCCTGCGCGAACTCGATGCGGCGTTCGTCGCCAGGGGCTGGACCAAGCTCTACATCGGCGTGGGGCTGAACACCGGCGACATGACCGTGGGCAACATGGGCTCGGAGTTCCGCCGTGCCTACACAGTGATGGGCGACCCGGTGAACCTCGGCTCGCGGCTGGAAAGCCTCACCAAGGAGTACGGCGTCTACTTCATCGTCAGCGAGGCTACCCGCAACGCCGGACCCAAGGACTGGGCCTACCGCGAGCTCGATTTCGTGAAAGTGAAGGGCAAGATCGAACCGGTGGCGATCTTCGAGCCGCTGGGGCCGAAAGACGATCTCGACCCCAACCTGCGCAACGACCTGGCCCGGCATCGCGGCGCGATGAAGCTGTATCGCAGCCAGCTCTGGGATCAGGCCGAGGCCGAGCTGTTCAACCTCTCCCGTTCCGGTCGCCCGCACCGGATCTACGAGATTTTTCTGGAGCGCATCCAGTATCTGCGCAGCCATCCGCCGGGGCCGCAGTGGGATGGCGCATACACCTTCACCCACAAGTGAGACCGATTCACTCCGCCCCCGGGACCGGCAAGGCCTTCGCCCACCAGTAGCTCGGCCAGTGCCGCCGCCAGGCCTGCACCGGGCCGATGCCGGTCTCCGGGTCGACGTGCAGCGTCAGTGCCCCCTCGACCCCGGTCATCTGCAGGGCGCTACCGAGGCGCTGGTAGCGCGTCACCACTTCCGGGCGCGGGTGGCGGTAGCTGTTGGCATAGCCGGCGGAAAAGATCACCAGCTCCGGGTTGACGGCCTCGACGAACGCGGGCGTGGAAGAGGTGCGGCTGCCATGGTGCGCGGCCAGTAGTACGTCGGCGCGCAGGGCTGCGCGGTGTTGCTGCACGAGCCGCGCCTCGGTACCACGCTCTATGTCGGCCGGCAGCAGCGCGGCGTGGCCGCCGGTCTCGATCTTGAGCACACAGCCGCCGTTGTTGTCCGGCGCCGGCTCGCCCAGCGCATCCGTCGGGCCGTTGAGGATGCTGAAGCGCACGTCATCCCACTCCCAATGTTGCCCCGCAATGCAGGGCGTACCAGCCATTGCGCCGCGCTCTTCCAGTGGCTGCAGTGCTGCGCGCACGGCCGGGGTACCACCGCGGTGATCGAGGTCGGCATGCGACACCAGCAGCGTATCCAGCCGGTGCACGCCCTGACCGAGCAGATACGGCACCACCACGGCGCGGCCGGCATCAAAACCTTCTTCATACGCCGGGCCGGTGTCGAACAGCAGGCTGTGATGGGAGGTACGCACCACCACCGCCAGGCCCTGGCCGACATCCAGCGCGGTCAGCGTGAAGCCGCGCACGGGCGCGGTGTGTGGCGGCACCGCCAGCGGCAGCAGGCAGAGCAGGCCCAGACCATGCAGCGGCAAGCCGCGCGGGGCGGTAAGCAGTACGGCACCCAGCACTGCAAGTGCCAGCGCAGCCGCTGGCGGGGCGGCGGCGAGCCAGCCATCGGCGTGGGTTTCGGCCAGCGCCAGCAGCAGGGTGTGGGTGCCGCCGAGCGCGGCCGCGCTGAGCTGCAGCAGCGGCGCGGCCAGTGCGGGAGCAAGCCACAGCAGCAGCACCGCCACCAGTGCCAGCGGGGTCAGCAGCGCGAACCAGGGTACGGCGAGTAGATTGACGAATGGCGCGATCCAGGCCGTGCCCTGAAAGAAGAACAGTGTCAAAGGCGCCAGCAGCAGCGTCAGCAGCAGTTGCACCCGAATGGCGCTGCGCCACAGCCCCTGCTTGCCGAGGCGGCCGCTGCCGACCCAGAGAATAGCGGCGACGGCGCCGAACGAAAGCCAGAGTCCGGCGCTCAGCACCGCGAACGGGTCCACCAGCAGGATCACGCCCCAGGCCAGCGCCAGCACCCGGAAGGGATGTGCGCTGCGATTCAGGAATACTGCGGCGAGTGCGATCAGCAGCATCGCCAGCGCCCGGGTCACGGGGGGCTCGAAGCCCGCCAACAGGGCGTAGGCGGTGGCGATTAGCGCCGCACCCAGGGCAGCGGCCTTTTGCGCCGGCAGGCGGTTGCTGAGCCGAGGTGATGCCGCCCACAGCCAGCGCAGCAGCCAGAACGCGAAGCCGGCGACGATGGCCAGATTGAAGCCGGAAATCGCCACCAGATGCGAGGTGCCGGTGAGCCGGAACGCATCCCAGTCGGCGTCGCGCAGGCCGGTCGAATCACCCAGCACCAGCGCCGTCAGCACCGCCCTGCCGGGACTCTCCGGCAGGGCGCGGTGCAGGCGGTCGCGGATGCCCTGGCGGAGTCTCAGCACGGGGTAGAAACCTGCGGCATCGCAACGCTCGGCAGCGCGTACGGTGGCGTTGGCGCCGATGCCCTGCCGGAACAGCCAGCCCTCGTAATCGAAGCCCTCGGGGTTCTGCGAGCCGCGCGGCGCTTTCAGCCGCAGCGTGAAGCGCCAGCAATCGCCGCCGCGAAGGGTTTCGGCGCTGCGGTACCAGCTAGTGCGGATGCGCTGCGGGACGCCGCCGAGCTCGGGGGCAAAGCTGAAGCGCCAGGTGTTTTCCGGCAGCCCATCCGGGCGCTTTCCGCGCGCTGCCCAGCGCGCTGGCGCAATCTCCGGCAACGACACGATGTGGCCGCTAACCACCAGCTCCTCGCCTTGCCTGGCCTCCGGCCAGCGATCTGCCAGGCGCGCTTCTGCCCGCCAGAGCGTCAGGGCAAAGCCGAGTGCTGCTGCGAGCAGCACCGGCCGGTAGCGCCAGGGCATCAGTGCAAGCAGCAGCGCCAGCGCGCCCAGCCACCATGGCGGTAGCGCGGGCAGCGCCTGGGTGGCCAGCACGGCAAGGCTGTAGGCGAGGATCAAAGCCATTCCCGAAGTTTTCCGCCAGCTGATCTTGTCGTCGAGCATAGTGCCGGGCGGGGAAGATTTTCGGCAGCTGGCTGCAGCGCCGCAGCGCCGTAGAATGCCTCCATGTCGCGGACTACAGCGAGCATGCACGGAGAGCAACGATGGATCGTCTGAACTGGCTGACCGAAAACCTCTATTACCTTGCCATTCCCTATTTCCTGCTGGCGATGGCCTACGAGATCAGGGTGCTGCGCTCGGTCAGCGCCGCGCATCTGAAAGGCTATGACTGGCGCGACAGCGCCACCAGCATCAGTCTCGGCGTATTCAATCTGCTCATGCGCGCGCTGTTTGCGCTGCTCATCGTCCGGGTGTCGCTGGCGGTGTACGAGCATCGTCTGCTTGATCTCTCGCCGCTGATCTGGTGGACCTGGCCGCTGCTGTGGGTGGCCGAGGACTTCACTTTCTACTGGTATCACCGTGCCAGCCACCGGGTTCGCCTGATGTGGGCGGATCACGTCAATCACCACTCCAGCCAGCACTACAACCTGTCGACCGCGCTGCGCCAGCCGGTGATCGAGATGGCCTGGGTCTGGGTGCTGTGGCTGCCGCTGGTGCTGATCGGCTTCCACCCGGT
>JBKJJE010000176.1:0-11770 GCA_046598075.1 Stagnimonas sp. | reverse complement strand
GTACATCTATCGCAAGAAAGAGCTGCGCGAGATCGACGCCCGCGTGCACTACCTGCAAAGGCGGTTGCCGGATTTCAGGATCGTGGAATCCAACCCTACCGACACCAGCCGGGTGTTTTTCGGCGCCTGCGTGACCGTGGCAGACGTGGCGACAGGCGAGGAGAAGACCTATCGCATCGTCGGGGCGGATGAGGTCGATTCCGCCACCGGCAGCATCAGCATCGATTCGCCGCTGGCGCGGGCGCTGATGAAGAAAGGCGAGGGCGATGCCCTGCGGGTGCGCCTGCCGGGCGGCGAGGTGGAACTGGAGATCGTGGCGGTTGCCTACACCGAGGTGCCGTAGGACGAACTGATCTTGACGGTGTTGCACCGAGATCACGCGGGTGGATGCGCAGTGGAAGCTGTTTGCACTGGTCCACAACGTCCAGAAGCTGCAAGGCAAAGCGCCGTGAGGCATTGCCTTGGAATCAGCCAGAAACCGCAGTATGGTCAGCCTCAGGAACATCACGAACCGGGGAGTCGATGCCATGCGCCTGATGATCGAAATACTCGCCAAGCAGCAAAAAATCACCGAGCAAAGCTACTGCGCCTTCGGCGCAGGGGTTTTTCTACAGGCTCGTTAGGCCAATAACCACTCAACCGAGCAGAACCATGCGACTTTCAGCCGTAGTTTTGTCATCACTTGTTGTCTCTGCTTGCGGCGGTGGCGGCGAGCCTTCGACAAGTCCAAAGCCGACCACCATTTCAGAGGAATATCCTGGCCCGTGGCGCGAAGATACAAATATAGGAATATCTAAAGCATTAGTTCAGCGTAATATTTCTGGGTGTGGGCAATACAAATATCGGCAATTTTACGACGGAACTAAAAACTACCTTGTTTACTGCACTCGCGATGGAAGCAATTGGCTAGCCTACAAAGTCTGGCCACGCGAAACTTTAAGTTCTGATGTAATGGGCCCATATAAAACCGAGTCTTCGTTGCCTCCTTAATATCACCTCGATAAGTAATAAAATGACCGCAATTCATACAATGCAAGGCGTGCAAGACCTTTTAGAGGTCTTTAGTGACAAGGTTCAGCTAACTCCCAATGGAGTTCTCGGTTTTCTAAACAAAGGGTTTAAAGGAACGAAAATAATTCCTTTTACTTAAATACAGGCTCTATAGTTCAAAGAAGCCGGCTCTGTTTTTAGTGGGTATATTCAGTTCACTATTGCAGGCGGCAACGAGAGCAAAGGTGGTGTTTTCGCTGCGGCTAAGGACGAAAATACTTTTATGTTCGCGCACTCTAAAAACAATGCTCAGGCTACGGCAATCAAGAAGTTTATTGAGGAGTCAGTAGCAAAAGCACGCAGACCGCAACAACAGTCTAGTCCCACAAGCCTTTCCGACGAGTTACAAAAACTCGCAAAACTACGCGACCAAGGCATTCTTACAGAACATGAATTCCAATCAGCAAAGCAGAAGCTAATGCAATGAGAAACAGGCCTAATAAGGCGTATATGGCTCCCTCCCCACAAGCCCCGATAAACCCTGAGTAGCTGCATAGCTTCACACCCGTCGGCTGCGTTTACAGCCTGCGCCACGGCGCAGGCGTTCAGTGGGCAAGGACTGCCACTGGCAGTCCTTGAAATCCCCACTTCACTATCCGGCATCGTGCCCTTGGCTTTGGGCAGTGCCCTCATGAAAATGCGCGCCACTCGGTTCCTATCGTTCCATCGAGCTTTGTTTCAGGCTCGCCCTTGTTACCGGAATGTCTGAGTGGCCGGTCCGACCGGTGTTTCGTGATGCGGGTTGTCGAGGTTTTACTGGTACTGCGGGTGCTGCGGTGAAACGCTGAATCGTTATCTGCCCGCCGATGCGGTTGCCGTAATGGGTCTGCTGACGTGGTTCGGCTCGAAGCTGTCGCCATGCGTCCAGATCGCCCAGCAGATGCGGGCCAGCTTGTTGGCCAGCGCGACGATGGCCTTGTGCATGCCGATGCGATCCTTCAGCTCCACTGCCCACCGCTGTAATCGACTGAGCTTGTCCGGCGACTTGTTACGAAGCATCAGTGCCACGCTCAAGGCGCTGCGTGCCCCATGCACCAAGAGCATCCGCACATACACATCACCGCGCTTGCTGATGCGCCCGAGCAGACGGTTGGGGCCGGAGCTGAATTCTCTCGGCGTGAGCCCCAGCCACGCGGCCAGCTGGCGGCCATTCTTGAAGTGACTGGCATCGACGGCGCTGGCGGTGAGCGCACTCGCGGTCAGCGGGCCAATGCCACTGATGGTTTGCAGGTGAGTGGCAGCGGCACTTTGCTTGTTGAGGGCGGCAATCAGTCGCTCGGCGTCCACCATGCGCGCACTCAGCTGCCGAATCTCGTCGAGTAGCTGGGTCAGCAATACGCTGAAGCTCAGCACCGCCAAAGCCATCATCAAGGGACGGCGCGGCATGAGCTTTGAGGGCACGAAGGCGAACGTCGATGCCATGCGCCTGATGATCGAAGTACTCGCCGAACAGGAAAAAACTGCAGATCAAAACTCCTGCGCCTTCTGCGCGAGGGTTTTTCTGCAGACTCGTTAGGGGTGCTGGAAGTGGCGGCATATACTGCGGCACATGAACTACGACTGGGCGCCCGCCAAAGCCGCGAGTAACGTCAAGAAGCATGGCGTTACGTTTGAGGAGGCTGGGTCCGTGTTCGGAGACCCATTGGCCTACACGTTCCCTGATCCAGACCATTCGGAGGACGAGGAGCGTCTTCTTACATTTGGCTTATCCATCAACCAACGCATCCTCGTTGTGTCACACATCGAACATGGACAAGGCATCCGCATCATCAGCGCAAGAGAGGCAACTGCACATGAACGCAAAACCTACGAAGAAGGCTAAGACTACAGAACACGACCCAATGCGTGCCGAGTATCGGCGCGAGGAGCTGGGAAAAGGCGTGCGTGGCAAGTATTTCAAGCAACACGCACAAGGCACCAACCTTGTCCTGTTACAGCCCGAGGTCGCAAAGGTTTTCTCTACGCCTGCAGCGGTCAATGAGGCATTGCGCGGCCTCATGCAAGTCGCGCAGCGTGTGGCGCACCCCTAACCATTCAACCCAACTGCCCTGCCTCCGCTTTGGTACCGCAGGTCAGCGGATTAACTCCAGCGTTGAGGCTATAGAAAAACCCCAGATTCAAGCCTGATTTGGCACACAAGCCACTGCTCATTTGCAGCGGCCTTGTTGTTTCTGGAAGGAGCTTTCATGGCGCTGTACAAACCGGTTGATCCCACCTGTCGGCAATAGCCTTGTCGGCATCCAGTGGAATCACCTGACCGAATGTTGATGTTGACGTTGGGTAACGGTGGTGTCGTCGCCCCATCGGGTCTACTTGCTCACCGGCAGCAAGTCCTTCAGCGCCCGCCAGCCGCCATCGACCGAGACGACGTTGCGGTAGCCCATTTTCTGGAGGGCATCGGCAGCCAGTGCAGAGCGGAAGCCGCCACCGCAATACAGATAGAGCGGGGTGGTCTTGTCTGCCACCACCGTCTCGATATCGCGTTCGATCACACCCTTGCCCATCCACGTCGCGCCGGCGATGTGGCCGGCGGCAAACTCGCTTTCCTCGCGGGTATCGATCAGCTTGAGCGCCGGGTTGGCGGCCAGCAGCGCCGGCAGCTGGCTGGAGTCTATCTCCGTGATGCGCGACCTAGCTTCGTTGACCAGGGTAAGAAATCCAGTGTTGTGTGCAGTCATGGGCTATCTCCTTAGGGTAAAAGCTGGCAATGCTTGTTAAAGTGATTTTGAGAGCAATCGGCGACATAAAACAATAAATGAGCAAATCACCCAAAAGCATTTTCATCACCGGGGCCGCCGCTGGCATCGGCCGGGCGACGGCGCTGCGCTTCGCCGCCGCCGGCTGGCGGGTTGGCCTTTATGACGTCAACCTGCCGGGCGTGCAGGCACTCGCCAGCGAGATCGGCCCGATGGCAGTGGTGGGGCAGCTGGACGTGACCGATGCCGCGGCCTTTGCCGCGGCGCTGGCCGTATTCGCCGAACCCAGCGAGGGTCGCCTTGATGTGCTGTTCAACAACGCCGGCATTCTCGCCACCGGCGATTTCGAGTCGCTGCCACTGGCGCGCTGCCATGCCGTGATCGACATCAACACCAAGGGCGTGGTCAATGGTTGCCATGCGGCGCTGCCCTATCTCGCGGCGGCGAAAGGCGCGCGCGTCATCAACATGGCCTCGGCTTCGGCCATTTACGGCACGCCGGCGTTCGCGGTGTATTCGGCGAGCAAGTTCTTCGTCAAGGGCCTGACCGAGGCGCTCAACATCGAGTGGCAGCGACAGGGCATCTACGTTTGCGACCTGCTGCCGCTGTTTGTCGATACCGCCATGGTGCAGTCGGTGGAGCACAAGCCCAGGAGCCTCAGCAAGCTGGGGGTGCGGCTTGGTGCGGATGACATCGCCACCGTGGTCTTCGCCGCCGCCACCCGCGCGCTGTGGCGCTGCCCGGTGCATTGGTATCCGGGCCGACAGACGCAGCTGCTGGCGCTGATGAACAAGCTTGCGCCGCAGCGTTTGTCGCGCGCCTCCAACAAGATGCTGGCGGGCTACTGAGCATGGGCACACCCGTGGTTCTGATTCACGGCATGTGGTGTCACGGCGAAATGCTGGCGCCGCTGGATGCGCTGTTCAGCGCCCGCACCTATCAGTGCCACCGGCCGACGCTGCCGGCACACGCGGCAGGCCCGGGGCAGGCCGAAGCCGTCGCCAGCCTGTCGATCCGCGACTATCTGCAGGCGCTCAAGGACTACATCGCGGCCCAGAACTTCAGTCAGCCGCCGGTGCTGGTCGGCCATTCGATGGGTGGCCTGCTGGCGCAGCTGCTCGCCAGCCAGATGCCAGTGGCGGCCCTGGTGCTGCTGACGCCCGCCGCGCCGCGCGGCATCAATGCCGTGGTGCCACGCTCGTTCTGGGCCTTTCTGCCGGTGTTCTGCCGCCTCGGGTTCTGGAAGCGCGCGCACAAGCTCAGCGCCGAACGCACGCGGCGCTGTGCGGTCAATGGCCTGCACGCCACGCAGCAGGAGAAAATCATCAACAGTCTGGTCTTCGAGTCGGGCAGGATGCTGGCCGAGATCGCGTTCTGGTGGGCAGATCGCCGGCACAGCACGCGCGTCGAGCCGACGGCGGTGAAGTGCCCGGTCTATGTGGTCAGCGGCGGCCGCGACTGGCTGACGCCAGCCAGCGTGGTCAAGAAAGTCGCGGCCCGCTATGCCAATGCCACCCACAGGCACTGGCCGGAGCGTGGCCACTGGGTGATTGACGACATCGATACCGAAGACATGGTGCGCGAGATCGACGGCTGGCTGCGGCCGGTCCTGCAAAAAGCCCGCCGCCCCCTGCAAACCCTCAGCAGTGTCAGGAGCATTCAGCGTGATGCGTAGATTCTTTCCGCTCTCATCCAAGGTACTGGCGGGGCTTGCGCTGCTGATGGTCGGGCAACTGTCATGGGCGCAAACCGCAGCGCCGGCAGCGCGCGACAAGTTTGACGAGGCGCTGAAGACCACCATCGATTCCAACCGGGCCTCGGCTGCCAGCCAGCAGCGCATCGACGGCATTGATGACTCCGCCCGCTCGATGCTGGAACGCTACCGGGCTGCCACCTGGCAGGCGCAGCAACTCAACGTCTACGCCAAGCAGCTGGAACAGCTGCTGGGTGCCCAGGATGCCGAGAAGACCTCGCTGCGCCAGCAGCTGGTCGAGATCGAGCGTACCGAGCGCGAACTCACGCCGCTGATGCTGCGCATGCTCGATGCCATCGACAGGTTCGTCAGCCTCGATCTGCCGTTTCTGAAGCAGGAGCGCCGCGAGCGCATCGAAAACCTGAAACGGCTGATGGCCGACCCGGAAGCAACCAGCGCCGAACGCTACCGCCGTCTGCTGGAGGCGTACCAGATCGAGATCGACTACGGCCGCTCGCTGGGTGTCGAGCGCGCGCAGATCGGCAGCGACGGCAGCGCCCGCGAGGTGGACGTGCTGCGCATGGGCAGGGCCTCGCTGTTCTACCTGACGCTGGACGGCGAGGATGCAGGACGCTGGGATGCCGCAGCCAAGCAGTGGCAGCCGCTCGACGGGCAATGGCGCGCCAGCATCAAGAAAGGCCTGCGCATCGCCCGCGAGATCAGCGCACCGGATGTGCTGCATCTGCCGATGCCGGTAGTAGCCGGAGCTGGCAAGTGAGCCGCCTGTTGCGGTGGTCGCTGGCGCTGACGCTGGCTTTGGCGGCCTCGCTGGCCCAGGCGCAGGCCACGCCGAGCGGCCTCGATGCCCTGCTCAACCAGGTGCGCGAATCCGCCCAGCAGACCAGCAAGCTCAACCAGGAGCGCGAGCAGCGCTTCGTGAAGAACAAGTCCGAACAGGCGGAACTGCTCGCCAGGGCGCAGGCCGAGCTGGCTGCCGTCGAAGCACGGGTGGCGGGTGTGAAAGGCCGCTTCGACGCCAACCAGCGTGACATCGCCGCCCTCAAGACCCAGCTCGGCGCCCGCGCCGGCGACTACACGCAGGTCTACGCCGCCGCCCGCAGCTCGGCGACCGATCTGCGCAGCGTGCTGGCCGACAGCTACATCAACGCCCAGTATCCGGCGCGGCTGGAAAAGCTCGACGCCATCGCCAAGAACCCGGCGCTGCCCTCCATCAACCAGCTCGAAGCCTTCTGGTTCACGCTGCAGCAGGAGATCACCGAGCAGGGCAAGTCCGCACGTTTCAAGGCCGAGGTGATTGATCCGCTCGGCGTGAAATCGACGGCTGAGGTGGTGCGCATCGGTGCGTTCACCGCCTTTGCCGGCCGCGACTATCTGGTGGTGCCGGATGGCGGCGGCACCCTGCGTGCCCTGTCGCGGCAGCCGGCCCGCTCGGACCGCAATCTGGCCGAGGATTTCGCCGAGGCCGACAGTGGTCTGGCTCCCATCCTCATCGACCCCACGCGCGGCGGCCTCTTGGCCTTGCAGGTGGAGCGGCCGTCGTTCGAGGAACGCATCCACCAGGGCGGCTGGCCGGGTTACGTCATCATCTTCGTCGGCCTGCTGGCTGCGGTGGTGGCGATCTACCAGCTGGTGTTCCTGCTGCGTACCGATGCCAGCGTGAAAAGCCAGCTGCGCAGCCCGACCGAGGCCCGCGACGACAATCCGCTGGGGCGGGTGCTGCAGGTGTTCAAGAACGATGTCGAGAAACACGACCCCGAAGTGCTGGAGCTGCGGCTGTCCGAAGCGGTGCTGAAGGAGACTCCGGCGATCGAACGCTTCCAGCAGTTCATCCGGCTGGTGATAGCCGCCGGCCCGCTGCTCGGTCTGCTGGGCACGGTGGCGGGCATGATCGAGACATTCCAGGTCATCACCGAGGCCGGCTCCAGCGACCCCAAGCTGATGGCGGGTGGCATCTCCAAGGCCATGATCGCCACCGTGCTGGGTCTGGGCATCGCCATCCCACTGCTGTTCATCAACGCCATTCTCGCCTCGCGTTCGCGGGCCATCATCCAGGTGCTCGACGAACAGTCGGCGGGCTTGTTGGCCGAGCGCATCGAATCCCAGCAGCAGGGCAGCCTGCGTGCTTGAGGCACTCGCCAGCCCCTTCGCGGGTATCCAGGAGTTCGTCGATGCCGGCGGCTGGGTGGTGTGGTGGATCCTGGCGACGGCGGTGACGCTGTGGACGCTGATCGCCGAGCGCGTCTGGTGGTTCTGGAAAGTGTTTCCCGCCGCCCGCGCCGCTGCCGCCCAACGCTGGCAGGGCCGCCGCGAACGCTCGTCATGGACGGCGCGGCGCATCCGCACGGCGATGATCGGCGAGCTGTCGGTGGCGATGAACGCCACCCTGCCAATGATGCGGGCGCTGATCCCGATCTGCCCGCTGCTGGGACTGCTCGGCACCGTCGGCGGCATGCTGGAAGTGTTTGACGTGATGGCGATCAAGGGCCGCAGCGAGCCGCGCGCGATGGCCGATGGCGTCTCGCAGGCGATGATCGCCACCTTGTCAGGTCTGGCCGTAGCACTCAGCGGCATGTACTCGGCGCACCACTACACCGCGCGCGCCCGGCGCGAGACCGACGAGCTGCAATCGCTGCTCGCGCTCGAGGATGCGAAATGAGATTCCGCCGCCACAATCCACCCGTCGAGGAAACCGGCATCGACCTGGCGCCGATGCTGGATTTCTTCCTGAACCTGTTGATCTTCTTCATCATCAGTGCGGCCTTCGTCAGCGAGTCGGGCATCAAGGTCAACCGGCCTTCGGCGAAGACCGCGGTGAAGGAGGAGAAGGCCAGCATCTTCGTCGGCATCAGCGCCAATAACGAGGTGTTCGTCGACAAGCAGCGGGTCGACATTCGTGCCGTGCGCGGCCTGGTCGCCAAGCTGCACTCGGCGCATCCGGATGCCGCCGTCATCATCCAGGCCGACAAGGATGCGCGGGCCGGACTGATGGTGGAGGCGATGGACCAGGCGCGGCTGGCGGGCGTCGCCAACGTCTCCATCGCTGCCACGCCGGAGCGGTAGGTGCGGCTGTCCCAGGATCATCGGCGCTGGCTGCTCACCCCCTTGCTGGGGCTCGTGGCGGTGCTGTTGCTGTTCGCGTTTCTGCACTGGGCGATCACGCCGCGCGAAGTGGTGGCCTATGCCGAGGGTGCCAGCAACGAGGGTGTGCAGCTGCTGAAGATCGAGCCGCCGCGCGAGGAGCCAGAGCCGGAGCCGTTGCAACTGCCGGAGAACGCACCGCCTCCACCACCCGATGCACCGCCTTCGCTGGCGCGGCCGGAGCTTTCTGCCAGTGCCGCCCCCGCGTTCAGCACGGTCGAGATCGAGGCCGGGCCGGTGACTGTCAGCGTCGGCCCGGTGGCAGGCTTGAATATCGGCGTTGGCGGTAGCGGCCTGGCCGGACTCGGCAGCGGCGCTTTCGGTGGCTTTGCCGGTGGCGGTGGCGGCAGTGGCGGTGGCGGCAAGGGGTTTGCCACCGGCAAGAGTTTTGAGGGCAAGACTCTGGTGCCGCTTTCGACCGCCCGCCCGCAGATGCCGGAATGGGCCTGCAAGCAGAAGATCAAGGGCTGGGTGGAGGTGGTGTTCACGGTGATGCCCAATGGCCGCGTGCGCGACGTCAAGATCGTCGATGCCAGCCCGCGCGGAGTCTACGAGGCGGCAGCGATCGAGAGCGTTTCCAACTGGATCTACTCGACCTACAAGAACGCCCGCGAGGTGAAGCAGCGGGTGCCGATGAATCCCGAAGACTGCGCGTTCAATTACCCCGGATGAGGCCGCTGCACGCACTCCTCGTGGTCATTGCCGTGATGCTGC
Source organism: Stagnimonas sp. (assembly GCA_046598075.1). Lineage (GTDB taxonomy): Bacteria > Pseudomonadota > Gammaproteobacteria > Nevskiales > Nevskiaceae > Stagnimonas. The sequence goes on along the minus strand of JBKJJE010000176.1, from coordinate 2,458 downwards.
CGGGCAGCGCGGCGCTGGCCCAGCAATACCGCAGCGAAACCCGCGAGATTGAGACTCCCACCGGCCAGCAGGCCCCGACCGACCTGCAGCAGCAGCTGCAGGCTACTACCGACCCTTACGCCAAGGCGATGCTGCTGCGCGAGCTGGCGGGTGCTGCCGCCGCGGTGAAAAAATACCCAGAGGCAAAGAAATATCTGGAGCAGGCGCTGGCCCTCAACGCCCTCTCGGGCCCAGCCGCGGTGCAGATGCAGGCGGATGTGCGGGCTCTGGCGTCGGCCAGTGCGCCGGCGATCAAGCAGGGCAACTACAAGGCGCAGATTCCGCAGCTGGAAAAGCGTGTGAAAGAGCCCGGTGCCCCGCCGGAAATCTTCATCGCCCTCGGCGTCGGCTACATCGAAGCCAAGCGTTTCAACGACGCCATTCCCTGGTTCAAGAAAGGCATTGCCGCGGTGCCGAATCCTGACCCGACCTGGAAGCGTGCGCTGCTCACTTCGCTGCTGGCCGCCGGCCGCGAGGCCGAGGCCCTGCCGCTGTTGCAGGAACAGGTGAAGAAGCAGCCGCAGCTGGGTGAAAACTGGCTGCAGCTGGCCGCACTCGCGCTCAAGGCGGGGGACAAGGAGCGGGCGGCAGCCGTGCTGGAACTGGCCGGCCGACAGGGTCACCTGAAGACCGCCAGCGAGCGCCTGCAACTGGTGACGCTCACTGCCCAGATCGGGGCGCCGTTTGCCGCCGCCTCGCAGGCGCAGACCTGGCTCGAGCAGGGCCTGATTGCCAAGACCGCCAGCAACTGGGCCACGCTCGGCGCGCTGTGGTCGCGTGCCCGCGAACCCGGGCTGGCGACCACGGCGCTGGAAGAAGCGAATCGCCTTTCGCCCGATGCCCAGAGGTTGTTGCAGATCGGTCAGCTGCAGATGGATCGCGAAGACTACGCCCGCGCCGCCAACAGCCTGCAGAAGGCGATTCAGGCCGGTGCCAAGAGCGGCCCGGCGTGGATGACGCTGGCGATGGCGCAGTACCAGCAGGCAGATGTCGAGGCGGCAGCGCAGGCCTTCCAGCAGGCGGCGCAATACCCCCAGTCGAAAAAGCTGGCGCAGGACTGGCTGCGCTATCTCCGCAGCGGCGCGGCGCGTGAAGAGGCCTTGGCCGCGCTCGGCAACCGCCGGCCACGCGAGGCAGGCACGGTGACTCTGGCAGACAAGTTCTCGGCTGCCCCTGTGCAGGTCGAGGGCGCCGCCGAGGAAACCTATGTGCCGCGGAGCGGGCAGGGGGCAAGTGCTGTTGCTGGTGGCCTGCTGACGCCGATCGGTGCCGACAAGAGCGGCACGCCGGATGGCCGCATCCCGCAATGGACGGGGGGTATCACGCCCGCGAAAATCCCGGCCGGCTACAAGAAGGGCGGGCGCCTGGTCGACCCCTACCCCGACGACAAGCCGCTGTTCACCATCAGCGCGGCAACCGCGGCGAAATACGCGGCCAACCTGTCGCCTGGTCATCGGGCGCTGTTTGCGAAATACCCGGACTACACCATGCCGGTGTTCACCAGCCGCCGCAGCGTCGCCTATCCGCAGGCGATCTATGACGCCACCCAGGCCAATCTGGGCGTGGTGAAACTGCTCGGCTCTGACGCACTGTCCGGGGCAAGGCTGGGCTTCCCGTTCCCCAAACCGCAGAACGGCGTGGAAGTACTGTGGAATCACCGCACCCGCTATCGCGGCGATGCGACACAAACCCAGTCGACGCAGGCCATCGTCCGCCCCAGCGGAGCGCCGCAGTACCTGAAGCAGACCGAGCGGGTGCTCTACCGCTACGCCAATCTCAAGAACCCGGCGGACATGAAGGCCAGCAACATCCTTCTCTATTACCTGACCTGGTTCGGCGATACCGCGAACGATGTCGACTTCACCGCACTGGTGCACGAAACCGCCAACTCCGAACAGGACAGCCGCGCGGTGTGGGTGATTCCACCGAAAATCCCGAAGATGTTCCGCATTCCGCCAGTGGGTTATGACCAGCCTTTTCCCGGCAGCGATGCCATCCAGTTCATCGACATGGTGGACATGTACAACGGCGCCTTCGATCGCTATGTCTGGAAGCTCACCGGCAAGCGCGAGCTGTACATCCCCTACAACGCCTACCGCATCAGCGACGGCAGCTGGAAATATCCGCAACTGCTGAAACCGGGACATTTCAACCAGGACGCCACCCGCTACGAACTGCACCGGGTGTGGGTGATCGAGGCCAGCGAGCGCGGCGGCAAGCGCCATGCCTTCGGCCGGCGCACCTTCTACGTCGACGAGGATTCCTGGAACGTGGTGCTGGTCGAGAACGAGGACCGCGACGGCAGGCTCTGGCGCTTTCAGGAAGGGCATCTGGTGATGCTCTACGAGAACCAGTCCACCAACACCCTGCCGGTGATCACCTACGACTTGAAGGACGGCCGCTACTTCATCAACCGGCT
>JBKJJE010000048.1:0-13453 GCA_046598075.1 Stagnimonas sp. | reverse complement strand
AGGCTCGGTGGGAGTGATGACGTGCCATGGCAGGACCATGGTCTGGCGGGAAAGTGCGCAATTCTGCCACTGCCTGCCCTTGCCTGCATGACGGCGCGCCTGCGCGATGCGACCATAGGCCGACAAGACCAAAAAGGATCGGCCCCCCGATGATCGACAACCGCCCCTCGGCAGCCTCGCTGCGCGACGCGCTGATGCTTCACCTCGGGTTTTTCATGGTGGCGGTGCCGGTTGCGGTCGGGGTGCCCGACAAGTCGCTGGGCAAGGCCATCCTGATTCTCGCCGCGGTCTACAACATCCTGCTGCCCGCAGTCGCCAACTGGCGCGGGCACCGGCAGTGGTATCTGCTCTGGGTGTTCCTGCTGCCGCTGTCGTTCACGCTGCCGATGGCCGACTGGATGCTGGTCAAGCGCATGGGCACCCTGGTGTTCCCCGACCACGGCGTGCCGAAGTTCGCCAACGTCGTGCCGGTGTACTTCGCCGGACTGTGGATCATGCTGCTCTGGCCGGTGAGCCTGTTCGCCTCCGCCGCGCCGCGCAAATGGTCATACCTGACAGCAGCCGGGCTGGGACTGCTGCTGTTCGTGCTCTGGGAATGGGCGGCGCGCCCGCTCACCCTCTGGCACGCCGTCAACGTGCGGATGTTCGCCGGCTTTGCACTCTATCCGCTGATCCCCGAAGCCCTGCTGTGCGTGGCAACCCTCTGGATGTGGCGCGCCACCACCATGTCGCCCCGCTGGCAGAAAGTGCTGGGGGCGGTGGCGGTGACCTTTTTCTACGCGGGCTGCTTGAGCCTGTTCCTGCTCTGGGTCGAGCTCAACCGGCGCTGAGTATGTTCAGGGCAGCAGCTCGAACTCGGCGGTAACGCTGGCAGTCGCCCGGATCAGTCCGGCGCTGAATCCGGTCTGCTCGTTGCCGGACATCTCTTGAGCCGCATCGGAGGACGCCTTCATCGCCATCAGGCGCGGCATCGGCACCGGCGGCTGAAAGCCCTGGCTGCTGGCATTGACGGTGCGCGGCAGGCCCAGTTTCAGCGCCAAACCCTCGGCCACCACGCGCGCCTGTGCCGCCGCGTCGGCCACCGCCCGCGCCAGCGCCGCCCGCTCGGTTTCCTTCATCTTGCTGGACTCCAGCACCGGCGGATTGATCTGGTTGACCCCCGCCTTGGTGAGCTTGAGCAGCACGTCACCCACCTTGTTCAGATCGCGCACGGTGACGTTGATCTCGCGCCGCGCGAAGTAGGCGCGGAACTTCTGCTGGTTATTCACCCAGTCGTATTCCGGGTTCACCGAATAGCCTGCGGTGGAAATGTCCTCGTCTTTCAGGCCCAGCCCCTTCAGTTCGGCGAGCACCGCACGGGTGCCGTCGTTCACCTTGGCTTCTGCGGCACGCAGGTCGGCATTGCGGGCTTCGATGGCCATCGACAGCAGCGCGCGGTCGGGCGCGATGCTGGCCTCCCCCTGGCCGGTGACCTGCACCACCCGCGGTGCCGGTTCGGCAGCGGAGGCGGCGATGGAAAACACGAACAGGGCAGCTGCGAGCGAAAGGTGGCGCATGGCGAGTTCCTTAATGGGCGGAGAGCGAAAGGCTAGCGCATTGAGATGAACGGCTGCGACCCCAAGTTATGGGGATCGCGGTGCGCAGGAGGTAACATGCGCCGCCCCACCCCTTCAGCCGTCTTGCCATGAGCACCAGCCACGATATCGAAACCGTCACCCTCACCCGGGACGTGATCGGCGTGCTCATCCCCCAGGGCACCAAGGTGGAGCTGCCGGAAGCCGCCGTCGCCAGGATCACCCAGGCGCTGGGCGGGAGCTACACGGTCGAGGTGCAGGGCCATCTGTTCCGCATCGATGGTGCCGATGCCGACGCGCTTGGCAAGACCAAGGCCAAGGGTGTCGAACTCCCGGAAAACGCTACCGACAAGGAGATCGAACAGGCGGTGTGGACGCAGCTCAGAACAGTGTTCGACCCGGAAATCCCCATCGACATCGTCAATCTCGGGCTGGTCTACGACTGCCATGTGCTGCCGGGGGCCACTGACGCCTCCCGCCGTGCCAGCATCCGCATGACCCTGACCGCGCCCGGCTGCGGCATGGGCGACACTCTGGTCGAGGACGTGAAGACCAAGGTCAGGCAGGTGCCCAAGGTCAAGGAGGTGGAGGTGGAACTCACTTTCGACCCGCCGTGGACACGCGAGATGATGAGCGAAGAGGCCCAGCTCACCGCAGGATTCATGTGATGAGCGACACCCTGACCCGAGGCGTGCGCGTCATCGTCAAGCCCGAATACCTGCCGGAACCCTCCAACCCCGAAGCCAGCCGCTGGCTGTTCGCCTATCACGTCATTGTCCGCAACGAGGGCAGGCAGACGGTGCAGCTGCTCAACCGCCACTGGGTGATCACCAACGGCGAGGGCGAGGTGGATGAAGTGCGTGGCGCCGGAGTGATCGGCCAGCAGCCCGAGCTGGAGCCGGGCGCCGAGTTCCACTACACCAGCGGCTGTCCGCTGGACACGCCGGTGGGCACCATGCACGGCGAGTACGAGATGCGGGTGGTGGAGACCGACGAGACCTTCAACGCCCACATCGCGCCATTCCGCCTGGCGGTTCCGTCCGCGCTCAACTGAACTGCGCTGCTAGCGGCGAATGCCCGGGTCGAGTTTTTCCAGCGCCCTGCCGAGATCGATTTCGCCGGTCCGCCTGAGGTCCTCCGCGTCATAGCTGCGGGCGATGAAGGCACTGCGATCACAGCGGCCATCGCTGCCGGCGACGGCACGGATGTGCGAACCGGTTTCCGGCGGGCAGCGGGCATCCGTCGCGGACTGCGGCCGGCCCGGCGTGGCCGCTGCCGGAGTCTGGCCGACTGGGAGCTTGCCGGTTTCGGCGATGGCGGCGTTTGCTGCACCAGCGAGCAGCAGCGACAGGCAAAACACGGCCTTGTTCATGGCGGCACTCCGCAGCGAGGGACTATTGCGACCGCTGCATCCGCCACGCGGTTCCGTATTCGTGGCCGAGGTAACGCAGAAATGCGGCGGGGATGCTGCGGTCCAGCTTCAGCGGCTTGCCATCGCCGAGATCCTCGATGTGTGCGTAATACCAGCCCATCTGACCCAGCAGGTTGATCAATTTGGTGACGAAATTCTTGCTCTGGGTGTCGTGCGTCCGCTCGTAAGCAGGGGCTTCATCGACCGTGCCGGCGAGCAGTTTCCCCGGCAAGTCCGGCATGGTGCACAGCGGGCGGGCGAGGCCGATCACGTCGACATCGCCGCTGGCCACCGCAGCCTCCATGCCGGCGCGGCTGCGAAAGCCGCCCGGCATCAGGATCGGCATGTTCGCGACCGCCCGGATGGCCCTGGCGTATTCCAGGAAGTAGGCCTCGCGCCTGACCGTGCTCTGCCTGAGCGGCATTGCATCCTCGCTGCGGCCGTCGGCGCCAAGCAGCTTCGGCTGTTCGTAAGTGCCGCCTGAAATCTCGATGAGATCGAGCGTCTCGCTGTTGAGCATGGCGAGCAGCTGCAGGCAGTCGTCGAAACTGAAGCCGCCGCGACGGAAGTCATCCGAGTTGAGCTTGATCGCGAGCGGAAAGTCGCTGCCCACCGCCTTGCGGGTGGCGCGCAGCGTCTCGATCAGAAACCGCGCGCGATTTTCCAGCGAGCCACCCCAGGCGTCGCCGCGCTGGTTGGTGATGGGCGAGAGAAAGCTGGACAGCAGATAGCCGTGCGCCGAGTGGATCTGCACGCCGGTAAACCCAGTTTCCCTGGCGACCCGTGCGACCTGGGCGAAGCGCTGGATGAAGTCGAGGATTTCCTCTTCGCGCAAGGCCCGCGGCCGCCGATAGTTGCCCATCAGGTCCAGCTGCACTGCGCTCGGTGCCAGTGGCTGCTTCGCCACGTACCAGGGGGATTGCCGGCCGGCATGGCTGATCTGCATCCACAGGTGGTTGCCGGCCACCGTGCCGGCCTGCGCAAGGGCTTTGAGCCGCTCGAAGCCCTCATAGCCGGGGCGAAATCGCTCGACCGGGTCGATAGCGATATTGCCGGGGCGCTCCATCACCCGGTTGTCGATCATCACGTTGCCGGTGATCAGCAGGCCGGCGCCGCCCTCGCTCCACTGGCGATACACCCGGTTGTGGCGCTCGGTGGCCCAGAGATTGGCGTCCGACAGGCCCTCGGTCATCGCCGCCTTGGCGATGCGGTTGGGCAGGGTGGCGCCACAGGCGAGTTTCAGCGGTTGGGCGAGCAGGCTCATGCGGGTTCCTATTGAATGTGCGCGCACCCTACCGCGGCGCGGCCTGACAAAAAAGGCCGGATGCCTCAGTGCTGGCACTGCGGGCAGTAGCAGCTCTGGCGATTGCCGAGGCGCAGCAGCTTGATCGGCCTGGCGCAGACGCGGCAGGGCAGGCCCTCGCGGCCGTAGACGAACAGGTCCTGCTGAAAGTACCCCGCGGCGCCGTCGGCCCCTGCAAAGTCGCGCAGCGTGGTGCCGCCCTGGGTGATGGCCTCTTGCAGTACCTCGCGCACCTTCTCGGCCAGCAGCGCGTATTCGAGCCGCGTCACCTTGCCGGCGGCGCGGGTCGGGCGGATGCGCGCACGGAACAGCGATTCCGCCGCGTAGATGTTGCCGGCGCCCACCACCACGCCGCCATCCATCAGGAAAGTTTTCACCGCCGCCGTCTTGCGGCGCGATTTCGCGAACAGGTACTCGCCGCTGAACTCGGGCGAGAACGGCTCCGGCCCCATGGTCTGCATCAGCACATGCTCACCCTCGCCTGCCGGCCAGGGCAGCACGGCGCCGAAACGGCGCGGGTCGTGGTAGCGCAGCAGGCGGCCATCGTCGAGCACCAGATCGAGGTGATCGTGCTTGAGCAGCGCATGGTCGGCGTTGAGCATGAACACCCGGCCCGACATGCCGAGGTGGATGATGATCCGGTCGCCGCAATCGCCAAGGTGCAGCAGCAGGTATTTGCCGCGCCGGCTGGTGCCGGTGATGCGCTGGCCTTCGGCAAACGGCGCAAAGTGAGCGGGCACCGGCCAGCGCAGGCGCGCCTCGCGCACGATCACTTTCGCGATGGTGCGGCCCACGACGTGGGGCGTGACACCGCGGCGGATGGTTTCGACTTCGGGCAGTTCGGGCATGGCGCAGTTTAAGTGTTCGTCATTCCCGCGAAGGCGGGAATCCAAGTGGCTGGTGATGTCCGCCGCTGCGAAGACTGGATTCCCGCCTGCGCGGGAATGGCGGTGAAGGGCGGCTGGTAGGCTTAAGCCATGAGTACTCCCGACCAAACCGAAGTCATCGCCAGCACCCAACAGTGGCTCGAACGCGCGGTCATCGGCCTCAACCTCTGCCCGTTCGCAAAGGCGGCCTACGTCAAAAACCGCGTCCGCTTCACGGTGAGTGCCGCCACCAGCGACGAGGCCCTGCTGGACGATCTCATCCTTGCGCTGCAAGAGCTGCACGCGGCCGACCCTGCCGAATGCGAAACCACGCTGCTGATCCACCCGCAGGCGCTGGCGGATTTTCTCGACTACAACGACTTCCTCGATGCCGCAGATGCTGCCCTCGAAGCACTCGGGCTGGCCGGCGTGATCCAGGTGGCGAGCTTCCATCCGCAGTACCAGTTCGCGGGCAGCGAAGCAGATGACATCGAGAACTTCACCAACCGCGCGCCCTACCCGCTGCTGCACCTTTTGCGCGAAGACTCCATCGAGCAGGCGGTCGACCGCTATCCGGATGTCGACGACATCCCGGCCCGCAACATCGAGACCCTGAAAAAGCTCGGAGCCGCCGGCTGGGCCGCGCTCGCGCCATCACCAAGGAACGATTGATTACCGATTGACAGCAGGGGCTGCACAGCCCGTAGGATCAGGCCCTTTTGTTTTCCGATCCTCACCCTGCTGGAGCGTCACCCATGATTCCGAGAACCTTGTTTACCGCCGAACACGAAGATTTCCGCAAGACCGTGAAACGCTTCTTCGCGGAACAAGTCGTGCCGCACCGCGAGGCCTGGGAGGCGCAGCAGCACGTGGATCGCAGCCTCTGGATCAAGGCCGGCGAGCTGGGCCTCTTGTGCGTCACCATGCCGGAGCAATACGGCGGCCTGGGTGTGGATCGCAGCTACTCGGCGATCCTCATGGAAGAGCAGAGCTATGCGGGAGACAGCGGCGTGGGCTTCAGCCTGCACAGCGACATCGTCGCGCCCTACATCAACAACTTCGGCATGCCGGAGCAGAAAGGCCGCTATCTGCCGAAGATGGCCACCGGCGAGCTGGTGGGCGCCATCGCCATGACCGAACCCGGTACCGGCTCCGACCTGCAGGCGGTAAAGACCACCGCCACGCTCGATGGCGACCATTACGTGTTGAACGGCAGCAAGATCTTCATTACCAACGGCTATCTCTGTGACCTCGTCATCGTCGTCGCCAAGACCGGCAACAGCGGCGAGGGGGCCAAGGACATGTCGCTGCTGCTGGTCGAGGCGGCGAGCGAGGGTTTCAGCAAGGGCAAGCCGCTGCAGAAAGTGGGCATGAAGTCGCAGGACACCTGCGAGCTGTTCTTCAACAACGTCCGGGTGCCGAAGGAAAACCTGCTGGGCGGCAAGGAGGGCATGGGCTTCATCATGCTGATGCAGGAGCTGGCCTGGGAGCGACTGATGATCGCCATCACCAGCGTCGCCGGCGCCGAGGCCGCGCTCAAGCACACCATCGACTACACCAAGAGCCGCAAGGTGTTCGGCAAGCCGGTGGGGTCGTATCAGAACACCCGCTTCAAGCTGGCGGAGATGAAGGCCGAGCTGGCGATTGCGCGCGTGTACGTCGACCGCTGTATCGAGCTGACGCTGAAGAAGAAGCTCGGCGTCGACGATGCAGCGACGGCGAAGTACTGGACCAGCGACCTCATGTGCAAGGTCATCGACGAGTGCGTGCAGCTGCATGGTGGCTACGGCTACATGCTGGAGTATCCGGTCGCCCGCGCCTGGATCGACGCCCGCGCCCAGCGCATCTACGGCGGCACCAACGAGATCATGAAGGAGCTGATCGCGCGGACGATCTGACAGCCCTAGCCGGGAGCTGCCGCCCGCACTGCGAGGTCTTCCACCAGGGTATTGCTGCCAGCGGCGACGTCGAAAGCGTAGCTCAGGGTCTGCGCACTGGTGACGGCGCGCACCGTCGGCACCAGCCAGTATTCGGCGCGCAGCGTGGCGGGCTGCACGGTGAGCAGCAGGTAGCCGTTGAGCTTGGCATCGAACAATTTCAGTTGCGGATTGGTCGCGCGCAGCGCCTCGCTGCCTCTCACGATCAGCTGTTCGACCAGCGTCTCGGGGTCTTCGGCCTGCTCCTCGTTCTCGCCGGCGGAGGAGATGCTGGGAGTGACGAACTCCACACCCTCGCTGCCCCGTCCGCTGAGGCCGTCGTAGCTCGCCGGGTTGTTGGGGTCGCGGACGATCTCGAAGGCCATGCTGGCGTGCACGTCGCCGGTGAGCACCACCAGGTTCTGCACGTTGGCGGCGGCAGCGGCATCGAGAAAACGATCACGCGCAGGCTCGTAGCCATCCCACTGGTCGGGGTTTGCAAACACGCTGGCGCCGGTCGCGCGCGGCGCGCCGACGATTTTCAGCGGTGCCATCACCACCTGATTGCCCAGCAGGCGCCAGCTGTGTTCAGGGCGTGCCAACTGCGCGCTCACCCAGGCCTGCTGGGTGCTGCCGAGAATTTCGCGGGCGGCATCGGCGAACACGCCGGTCTGCACGAAACCCTGTTCGGCGTTGTTGTCGCCCTGCTGGTCGCGGCCGATGCGGCGGCTGTCGATCATGGTCAGATCGCAGAGCGGACCGAAGGAAAAATGCCGGTAGATGCGCAGCGGCTGCGCCGCATCGGGGCTGCGGATCGGCAGCCATTCGAGTGCCGCCTGCACGGCCGCCGCCGAGCGCGCCGCAAACGGGCCGTCGATCGTCTCGTCGTGATTGCCCGCGCCATCGCGCCAGGCGCCGTTGGCGGTTTCGTGGTCGTCCCACACCCAGATCATCGGGTGTGCCGCATGCACGTCCTGCAACTCGATGGTTTCGCGGTAGCTCGCGTAACGCCGACGGTAGTCGGCGAGAGTGATGATCTCCTTAGGGGGATCATGGGGTCGCGCTCGATCGGTGCGGCCGCCCTCGTAGATGTAGTCACCGAGGTGGATGACGGCCTGGAGGTCGTCCAGTTCAGCCACCCGCGCATAGGCGTTGTAGAGGCCGCGCGAGTAATCCGAGCAGGTCACCACGGCAAAGCGCAGAGCATCGACTGCCGCCGTCGGCGCAGTGCGGGTGCGGCCGACGGGCGAGTGCACCTCGCCGGCGATGAAGCGATAGAAATAGGCGGTGGCCGCAGCCAGGCCCGGCACATCGACTTTCACCGTGCAATCCGCATCCGCGCGGGCCGTGGCGCTGCCGCTGGCGACGACGCGGGTGAAAGCTTGATCGCCTGCGAGCTGCCAGCGCACCGGGGTATCGGCGCTGACCTCGCTCAGGCGCGTCCACAGCACCACCGCATCCGGCAGCGGATCGCCGCTGGCGACGCCGTGCCTGAAGCTCGGCGGAGTTGTCGGCGCTGGCGCTGGCGGCGCCACGGCGGCGGATGGTGATCCGCCATCGCCGCAGGCGACCACCCCGAGGGCGGCGCTGGCGGCAGCACCTTTCAAGAAACTGCGGCGGTCGAGTGGCGGCATGAGGCAATCCGGAAAGCGGCAAGCCAGACAGTAAACCATGGCCCTTCGATACGGCAGCTGAGGCTCGCCGTGTCGGTCCGGGCTGCAGCAGACCAAGCGGCTTCTCCGCCTCACTGCCCGACGAGCAGCACCAGCACGCCGTCATGTGCCTGCAAGAAGTGGCGGCTACCCTGTGCAGCCGTCAGCCGATCAACAACGGCTGCAACCCCTCCACATCGAGATTTCGCCATGAGTGCACCCCGTCGTCTCCGCAGCCGCCTGCGCCTGCGCCGTCCCAGCGGCCTGTCGCGCCGTGATTTCCTAAAGCGTGCGGGCGGTGTGGCGGGTCTGGCGATCGCCCTGCCGGTGCTCAATGCCTGTGGTGACAGCGAGCGTGCGGCAGGCGTCGGCACCTCGCCGCTGCCGCCCACGGCAAGGCTGTCGCCGTTCATCCACGGGGTGGCCTCCGGCGACCCGCTGGCGGATGCGGTGATCTTCTGGACCCGCGCCACGCCAGTGGCCAGCGAGGAGATTGCGGTAACGCTGAAGGTCTATCGCGACACCGCACTGACGCAGCTGGTCGGCAGCCAGAACCAGACCGCGACCAGCGCCCGCGACTGGACCATCAAGATCGACTTCACCGGGCTGGCGCCAGCGACCACCTATTACTACCAGTTCGAGGCGCTGGGATTCAAAAGCGAGATCGGCCGCACCAAGACCGCCCCGGCCGCTGGGGCCAGCACGGCGCGCATGCGCGTGGGGGTGGTGAGTTGCTCGTCCTATGCGCACGGGTTTTTCAATGCCTACCGCATGCTCGCCAAGCGCAACGATCTGGATGTGATCCTGCATCTGGGCGATTACATCTACGAGTACGGCAACGGCGAGTACGGCAACCTGCGGACCTACGAGCCCGCCACCGAGATGGTGAGCCTCGCCGACTACCGCACCCGCCACAGCTACTACAAGCGCACCGACGCCGACCTGCGCGAAGTGCATCGCCACACCGCCTTTGTCACGGTATGGGACGACCACGAAACCACCGACAACAGCTACACCACCGGTGCCAACAACCACACCGAGGGCGTCGAGGGGGTATGGCTTGAACGCAAGGGCTTCGGCCAACGTGCCTATGACGAGTGGATGCCGATCCGTCTGCCCACACCCGGCGACCCCAACAAGATCTGGCGCAAGCTGGGCTTTGGTGATCTCGCCGAGTTCGTGATGCTCGATACCCGCCTGTTCGACCGCGACGAGCCGACCATCGTCAGCGATCCCCAGGCCAACATGATTGCGGCGGACCCTGCACGCACGCTGTTGGGCGACCAGCAGCGTACTTTCCTAGAAGACCTCCTGCTCAACGCGCCGGTGAAGTGGAAAATCATCGGCCAGCAGGTGATGGTGTCGCAGTTCAAGGTAGCGCCGGGGCCGGATGCCACCGGCACCAGCGTCTACTTCAACTACGACCAGTGGGACGGCTATCAGGCCGACCGCGCCCGCCTGTTCGATTTCATCAGCGGCAACAGCATCAGCAACGTCGTGGTGCTGACCGGCGACATTCACTCCAGCTGGGCGCATGAGCTCACGCCGGACCCGAACAATCCGCTGGTCTATACACCGGGCATCCCGGGTGTGGTCGAGAGCACCGGTTCGCTCGGTGTGGAGTACGTGGTGCCCAGCGTCACCTCACCGGGTTTCGAGCAGATCCCGACCTTCCCCACCACCAATGAGGCGGTGCTGGTGCCCAATCCGCAGCTCAAGTATTTCGAGGGCACCCGCAAGGGTTACTGCATTCTCGACATCACTCCCGCGCGTTTGCAGTGCGAGTGGTACTACGTGCCGCAGATCACCACCTCGGCCGAGGGCGAGGCGTTCGGCGCCGCCTGGGGTAGCGATGACGGCAGCATGCGCCAGAGCGAGGGGGCTGCCACCACACCAATCGCCGGCGCACCGCCGCTGGCACCCTGAGCAGAGCCTTTCCAAGCATCTATCCGGCCCCGAACGACGACCACCCGCCAAAAGTGATCTTTACCACTTCGCCGCTGCTGCGATCTCGGCATACTTTGCCGGCACCGAGAACGGTGTGGCGGCAAGGTTACGGAGCAGGGCGCATGGGCTGGAATTCGCATCAAGGTTGGCTTTCGACAGTGGTTCTCGCGGCGGCTCTGGCTGGCTGCCAATCGTCCAGACCGGCAGCGGTGCCGGACGGCGTCAACACCGCACCGGTGGTCTCGCGGTTTGACCTGGCCAGCCGCTGCTTCGTGCTGAAGGCCAACGGCAAGTACGTGGCGAGCGATGCGAGCGGCTTCATCGCCAATGGCAGCACGGCGGCCGGCGCCGAGCATTTCTACATGAAGGCTGCCGGACTCGGCCGCTATCTGTTCTATACCCAGGGCGAGACCCTGATGACCGGCAGCGGCACCAGCGTCACGGCTGCCGCAACCCCGGCCGACGGGGCCGACATCACGCTCGATGGCGACAAAGGGGTGTACACCGCCCGCTCGCTCAACCTGCCGCTGGCAGTCGATTCCGCTGGCCGCCTCGTGCTCGGCGGCACCGCTGCGGTACTGAACTTCGAGCCCGCCGGCGGCTGCAGCATCTACCCCGAAATGCCGGTCGGCATCGACGCGCCGGCCTTCAAGAATCCGCTCGGCAAGCCGGTGATCGGTTTCGCCGAAGTGCATTCGCACATGGGCATGAGTTCCGAGGCATCGGACGGCAGCGGTGGCAAGGGCCCAACCGCCGGTGGCGTGCTGTATGGCCAGCCCATCAACCGCTTCGGCGTGGTGGAGGCGCTCAACAGCTGCGAGGCCCTGCACGGGCCCGACGGCAGACTCTCCGCCGAGAACATCATTCTCGATGGCGATCCGACCGCCATGCACGATGTGATCGGCTGGCCCAGCTTCATCGACTGGCCGAAGCGCGATTCCTTCCTGCACCAGCAGATGTATTACAAGTGGGTGGAGCGCGCCTGGAAGGCGGGCTTGCGCACCATGTCGATCCACGGCACCACCATCGAGGCCCTGTGCAACATCGCGGTTGCGACCTATGGCGACAAGACTGCCGAGTGCACGGATCAGGATGTGGGCGACTTGCAGGTGAGCTACCTGTTCGACATCGAGAAGTATGTCGATGCCCAGGAGGGCGGGCCCGGCAAGGGCTGGTTCCGCATCGTCAAGGACCCGACCGAAGCGCGCAGCGTGATTGCCGAAGGCAAGCTGGCGGTGATTCCCGGCCTCGAGTTCGCCAACATCTTCCGTTGCCGCGTGCAGTTTCTGCCGGGCGGCACCGAGATGGCCGGCTGCACCCGCGAGACCATTGATGCCGAGATCGAGAAAGCCTGGGCCTCGGGCGTGCGCCAGATCTTCCCCTATCACGACGTCGACTCTGCCCTGGGCGGCACCGGCATTTTCAGCTCCATTCTCAACTACGTAGGCGCCACCGATACCAAAGGGTTCTGGAAAACCTACAACTGCCCCGAAGTCGAATACTTCACCGGCGAGGGCGTGTTCGTCGCCGGTGCCGAGCTGGAGACCGCGCCTTTGATGCTGGGCGGCGACCCCTTGAGCCAGGCGCTGATTTCATCCGGTGCGGGCACCGCACCGCTGTATCCACCCGGTCGCCAGTGCAATGCCCGCGGCGTGACCGACCTGGGCCGCTACGCCATCGACAAGATCATGAAGAAGGGCTTCGTGTTCGACATCGACCACGCCGAGCTTTCAATCAAGCAGTACATGCTCGACGAAGCCGCAAAGGTGACGCCGAACTACCCGATGATCTCGGGCCACGGCGGGCATGGCGGCATCACCACCGCGCAGGCCGAGCAGATGATCAAGCAGGGCGGCATCCTGTTCCAGGCGCTGCCCAACGGCGTGGACTACGCGCGCTTCATCCGCCAGCTCACGCCAGTCTGGCAGCGCTCGGGCACGACGCGGCCGGTGTCGGCCGGTTTCGGCTCCGATGCCAATGGCCTGCGCACCCTGCCGGGGCCGCGCGGCATGGGCACGACGCCCATCAAGTATCCCTTCACCCTGTTCCAGGGGCCGGGCTGGGGGCCGCAGTACGCGGCAGCCGGCGTAGCGCCCATCAAGGTGGAGATGCTGGCCATCCCCGGTGGCAAGTCCTGGAACATGGACGAGGAGGGCATGTCGCACTACGGCCTGATACCGGACGTGGTCGAGGAGCTCAAGATCGAAGGCGGCACCCAGGCGACCGACGCGCTCTACAACTCCGCCGAAACCTACCTGCAACTCTGGGAGCAGACGCTGAAGGCCTCGACCGAAGCCCGCAAGCTGCCGTCGCCGTAGGCGGTTCTGCCTGCGCATGCCGAATCTGGTGAGCATGCGCAGCCTCAGCGGAGGGGCCGCACTGATGGTGCCGCTCAGTGCAGGTGCCCACGGCTTCGGCCGGCTCTACAACCTGCCGGTGCCGTTCTGGCTCTACGCCTGGGCGGCGGCGGCGGCACTGCTGCTGTCCTTCCTGCTGGTCGGTCTGTTCGCGGCAGCGCCGACCACCACCACGCGGGCGGGCTCGCGCGACATCAGCGACACCGGCTGGGTGCGGGGGCTGCGCCGCCTGCTGCCGGGGCTGAAGTGGCTCAGCGTCCTTCTGCTGCTGCTCTGCATCGCCACCGCCCTGTTCGGCAATCGCGATCCCTTCCGCAACTTCAGCATGACTTTCTTCTGGGTGGTGTTCCTGCTCGGGTTCACCTACCTCACGGCGCTCATCGGCAACCTCTTCGCCGTGCTCAATCCCTGGCGGGTGATGAGCGAT
>JBKJJE010000112.1:0-5152 GCA_046598075.1 Stagnimonas sp. | reverse complement strand
CACCTTGCGGGCGCGCAACCCTTCGACGATGCGCTTGGCCACCAGCGGCACCACGCCGAGCAGCACGAAGGCGCCCAGCAGGCCCGGCGACAGCACGCCCTTGAGCGAGGTGAGCTGTGCCAGCTGGGTGCCGGCGTTGACGTAGACCACGGTGCCCAGCAGCATGCCGAGCTGGCTCACCCAGATGAAGGTGCGGGTCGGCAGCGCAGTCAGGCCCATCATTAGATTGACCACAAAGAATGGCACCACCGGCACCAGCCTGAGGGTGAACAGGTAGAACGCGCCTTCTTTCTCGACACCACGATTGATCGCCTTCAGCCGCTCGCCGTAGCGCGCCTGCAGGCCATCCCTGAACAGGTAGCGGGCGCCCAGAAAGGCACAGGTCGCGCCGAGGGTGGAGGCAAAGCTCACCAGCACGGTGCCCCACAAGGTGCCGAACATCGCACCCGCCGCCAGTGTCAGGATGGTCGCGCCCGGAAAACTCAGGGCGGTGGTGGTCACATAGGCGACAAAAAACACCGCCGCGAACAGCCAGGGTTGCGCCGCCTGCTGGTGCTGCAGCGCGAGCTGCTGGCTCTTGAGTGCATCGAGGCTCAGGTATTGCCCGAGTCCCGACAGCCAGAGCACGGCAATCACGCACAGGATCACTGCCAGTACAAGCCACTTGCGCATGGGATTCTTTCCGGGGAGGTGGAGACAGTCGCTAGGTTAGTGCCTGCCGCTGGCCGGAGGGCGATGGAATATCAGTCATTCCAGGAAGACGGGGTATCCCGCCAGCGCCGCCCGCTCGCCAGAGGCTGACCCTCCACAGCACCGAAAACCTCAGGAAATCCTGACCAGTCAGCTGGGGCCTTGTTTATTTCTTGTCCCGGGATGAGGATTTGGCGGTGGACAAGGCGGCAGGGCAACAGGCGGCAGTCCGGCGGGGCGTACAACAAGTCAGCGGTCTGAATCGCAGGGCCTTGTGTTGAAACGCGGTGCTCAGAACCAACAAGGGGGATTTGCATATGTGGTCAAAGCAGCGGCCCAAGGGTCAGTCACGTCTGCGGATCACCGGTGGTCGTGCGGCAATCGCCGCTGTCCTGCTGGCCGGTTCTGGCCTGCCTGCCGGAGAGGCTCGCGCCGACACGGTGGAACTCACCGTCAGCGTCGACGGCCAGAGCGCAGACAGCTCCTATTCCAGCGTGCAGGATGCGCTCGGCCTGCTGGGGCCGCAGACGGTCAGCGGTTATTTCTCCAGCTTCGTCAACGGCTATACCGATACCAGCGCCGCCTTCGCCCAGGTGAGTTACCTGGATGTCGGCATCCGCTACGGCTTTGATGCCAACAGCAATACCGTCAGCCTGAGCATTCCGGCCACCGGCTTCAGCCGTTCGTTCACCAGCGACACCCGTCAGAACTCCAACCGCCTGCTGCGCGACTTCCTGCGCGAAAACGGCGACCAGGTGCTGCGGGACATCGAAAAGTACCGGGTGGAGAACAGCCCTTCCAGCCCGATTGCCGGCAATCCTTCGAGCTTGCAGGCGTCGATCATCGACCAGAGTTTTTCCACCCTCACCAGCGATGCGCCGCTGTCCTCGGCGGCCGGCGGCGGCAAGCCAGCCGGCGGCGCCGCACAGATCGGTTTCGAGGCCGGCAGCTTTTCCACCGGACGGCTGAACGGCAGCAACTACACAGTGCCTTTCAGTTACGACCTCGATGTCGGCAGCAAGGGCAGCCAGCTGCGCCTGAGCGTGCCGATCACCTACACCATTCTGGACGGCTCGAAGATCTACTCCGGCAGCTTCGGGGCGACCTACCGCATGGCGCTCACCGAGCGGCTGAGCATCCAGAGCGGCTTCACCTATGGCGTCGTCTATTCCGAAGACCTGCTGCAGCTGGTGCAGCTGGCCGGGGCGACGGTGGGGGCGAGCTATCGCATCGACCTGGGCGGAGCGACGCTGACGCCGGCGATCCTGCTCGGACAGATCAACTCGCTGGGCATCAAGATCGGCAAGTACTCGTTCGATCCGGACATCGAGAGCTACACCGTCAAAGTCGGACAGATCGTCGAGAACGACGTGAGCATGTTCGGCCACCCGGTGCGGGTGCAGGGCTTTGCGGCCTATACCCAGCTGCTGGGACAGGATTTTTTCGTGCAGAACTATGTCGATTTCGGCCTCAACTTCGGCCTGCTGGCACCGTCCGGAAACCGCTTCACGCGGCGCATCCGTGCCGGGCTGATCGCCACCGCGTCGGAAAGCTACAGCGCCGCCCGCGTCAGCTTTGGCTACACGTTCTGATCCGCCACCGGACCGCATCGAGATCCTCCATGAAAACCACGCTCCCCCTGCGCGTCGCGCTGCTCGCCGCCTCCGCCCTGCTGGCCGCCTGCGGCGATGTACTGGATTCACCGGAAGACGGCCTGCCGCCACCGGTTGACCTGGGGCATACCGCGCCCAGCCCGACGCCAACTCCGACGCCGCTGAACGGCATCCCCAGCAAGGCCCAGCTGGTGGGAACCTGGCTGCTCACCCGCGAAAACGGTGCCGCCGTACCGACCAACCGGCTTATCACCTTCACCTATTTTTCCGACGACACCTACATCCTCGGCGGCAGTCAAAACACTACCGGCTGCGACCCCACGCCGGCCACGGCCGGCACTTTTGCCAGCTACGACGGCAACGGCAACGGCGTGGAGTTTGCAGAGCTGAGCTACAGCGAGAGCACCGGTCAGGCGGTGTCCGGCAACACTTTCATCGACAGCAACGGCGACTGCGGCCTGCATGAAACCACTGCCGGCGCGACCCAGGACCCCTTCAGATTCAGCTTCGTCAACGGTGTGTTGCAGATTCGGGACGTTAACTTCGGCGACATCTTCGAACTGCAAAGGGTCACCCGGGGTGCCGGCGTGGTGGGCAGCTGGGCGATCAACTCTTCTTCCGGCGCCGCGGCGCCGCCCATTCTGGTGGTCACCTTGCTGGCCGATGGCCGCTATGTCTTGCTGAGTGCAGAGGCGCAGGGCACTCTCGCCAACGGCAATCAGGATGAAGACCCCGGCACCCAGGCAGGCAGCTACAGCATCGACGCCGCCAACAATCTCACCGTGTCCAACCTGCTGGCGGATACCAGTGGCGCTGGATTCGGGCCGACCAACTTCAACAGCAACGAAAAGCTGTTCGTCGATGCCGGCGGGGTTCTGCAATACCAGGGCACCGACGGCAACGGTCCGTTTACAGGCTCGGCACTGCCGCTGCCGCTGGGCAACCGCTTCGACCCGGCGCTCGCAGTCGGCACCTGGTTCAGTGACGGCAACGACAACAACGACTTCCGGGATGAGACGGATCCGATCCTGGTCGGCCTCTTCAGCGACTCGAAATTCATCCTGGGCGGCCTCAATGCCGACCCGAGTTGCAGCACCGACTACAGCGGCCTGGGCATCCCCACCGAGCCGGACGGTGACGGCTATGAAGTGGGCAGCTACCGGCTGGACCCGACGACCGGCCGCCTGAAGACCACGATCACCAGCGAGACCGATGGCTCCTGCGGCAGCCTGAACCGCAACCGCCCCGAGTCGCTGATCTATGTCGTCGCGCAGAGCGCCAACCGCCTCGGCCTGCTCGGCATGGACCGGGATGGATTCGACGGTTCCGGAGACGTGATCGTCCGGGTGCCCTCGTCCAGCAACAGCCTGTTCGGGGCCTGGCGTGGCACCAGCAGCGCGGGCACCGCGCCGGACGATTTCCTGGTGGCGTACTTCGAGGACAGCAGCGCAGGACCTGCCTCCGGTTTCTATCTGGCGGTCGATGCCAATCCGGGCAGCAGCTGTTCGCTGGCCGATACCGGCCCGCGCGGCGGCATCGGCTTCGGCAGCTACCTGTTCAACGCCACCACCGGCAACATCGGCTACGGCTTCGAGAACGACACCATGTGCCAGACCCGCTTCAACCCCAGCGGCCCCCAGACCCTGACCTTCTCGCCCGGCTTCGGCAGCTACACCGACCGCCAGGCCAGCAGCCCGCCGGCGACTTTCTTCTACCAGAAAATCAGCACGCCCTGAGGCGCAGCCGATGGTGCGCAAAGCCCGCTCCGGCGGGCTTTTTTCTGCGCCTGCATGTGTCCGTACCAGCATATGCATAGACGCTTTTGACAGGCGGCTGCACCAGCCGCTGGCGTCTCTATAATCTGCGCCCGTTCATCACCCCGTCCGCTGGATTGCGTCCCATGAGCTTCGACCTCGACAAAATCAACGCCGATCTCGGCAACGACCCGCAAGCCCTGGTCAACTGGGCCGTGAGCCTGGGCAAGAAAGCCATCTGCACCACCAATTTCCGGCCTTTCGAGGCAGTGATCCTGCACATGGCCACCCGTGCTGCGCCAGACATGCCGATCGTCTGGATGGACTCCGGCTACGCGACGCCGGCGACCTATGTCTGCGCCGATGCGATTGCCAAGCAGCTGAAGCTGAATCTGGTGGTTTATCACCCGCTGCGCAGCCGCGCGCACCGCGAGGCGATTGATGGCGAAACCCCCACCATCGAAGACCCGCGCCACTCAGCCTTCACCAGGGAGGTGAAGCTGGAGCCGTTCGAGCGCGCCCTGCGCGAGATGGCGCCGGAAGTCTGGTTCACCGCCATCCGTGCCGAGGACACCGCCGTGCGCGCGGCGATGCAGCCGGTGTCGACGAATGCTGACGGCCTGATCAAGGTGGCCCCGCTGCTGCACTGGACCAGCAAGGAGCTGCATGCCTACTGCGTGCAGCACGGGCTGCCCAACAACTTTGATTATTTCGACCCCACCAAGGTCGAGGCCAACCGCGAATGCGGGCTGCATACCGCGCATTGATAAGGTGTTGAACCCAATGTTTCTCAAAGCCCGCGGACAGCGGGCTTTTTTGTTTGCAAGTTCAGTTTGTTCTCAGCTGTCATAGGCTAGCAGTGACAATCCCGCCCTCCAGAAAAGGGCATCGCCGTCAGGAGCGCTCATGTCATCCATCCACTTCAAGCGATTTGCCGCCACTGCGGCGCTTACCCTGACCGCGTGCAGCGGCAATGCGCAGTTGTCTGGCACCACCGGCATCGGTCCCAATCCGGAGTTGCCGGCACCGACCAAATCCCTGCTGCCTGTGGTCAACATCGCCGTCGCCAAGGGCTGGCCCGAAGGCGGCAAGCCC
>JBKJJE010000030.1:0-6271 GCA_046598075.1 Stagnimonas sp. | reverse complement strand
CGCGCGCCTGTTGGGTGACGTCATCAAGGGCCTGCTCGGGGTGTTCGCGTTTTTCGCGCTCGCCTTTGTCATCACCCTGATCCAGCTCTACCTCTACTCGCGTTCCTGGCGGCTGACCGTGACCGCGATCATCGTCGCGCTGCTGCCGGTACTGTGGTTGATCGGCCTGCTACCGCTGATCGGTTACGGCATCGACCCGATGTCGATCCTGGTGCCGTTCCTGATCTTCTCCATCGGCGTTTCGCATGCGGTGCAGATGACCAGTGCCTGGCGCATGGAGGTGGTGCGTGGCGCGAGCTCCGTGGAGGCGGCACGGCAATCGTTCCGCAGCCTGTTCGTGCCCGGTGCGGTGGCACTGCTGACCAACGCACTGGGCTTTGCGGTGATCATGCTGATCGACATTCCGATCGTGCGCGAGCTGGGCATCACCGCCTGCCTTGGGGTGTTGCTGATGATCGCCACCAACAAGATGATCCTGCCGATTCTGCTGACCCGCATCACGCTGGAGGATTCCAGTCGCCAGCATTCGCTGAAAGCACCTTCTGCCCGCAAGGCCGCCGTCTGGAACGCCATTGCCAAGTGTGCCGAGCCCAAGTGTGCGCTGATCGTGTTCGCGATTTCGCTGGTGTTGCTGGCAGGCAGCACCTGGCTGTCACGCAGCATGGTGATTGGTGATTCGGGCAAGGGCGTGCCCGAGCTGCGCAAGGACTCGCGCTACAACCGCGACAACGACACCATCGGCAACAACTATCTGATCGGCACCGACGTGCTGACCATCGTGGTCGAAGCGCCCGATTTCGAAGGCGATTCCTGCCTGCACTATCCGGTGGTCAATGTCATCGACAAGCTTGAGTTGTTCGTGCGCGGCATCGAGGGGGTGCAGTCGGTGACCAGCGTCGCCGGTGTCGGCAAGCTGGTGATCTCCGCCTTCAACGAGGGCAATCCGCGCTGGCGAGCGTTGCCGCGCACCCAGGTGGGTCTCTCCACCGGTTCGCGCGCCTTCGACCCCAATCTTGGCCTGAACAAGGAGGGCTGCAAGGCCATCCAGGTGCTGGTGTTCATGCGTAACCACGACGGCGCGCTGATCGCGCATGCGGTGGAGGAGATCAAGACCTTCATCGCCGCCAACCCGGTCGAGGGTGTGAAGCTCAGGCTGGCCACCGGCAACGTCGGGGTGATGGCGGCGACCAACGAAGCCGTCGGCGAGGCGGAGGAGCGCATGCTGCTTGCCATTTTCGGTGCCTTGATCCTGCTCTGCCTGATCACCTTCCGCTCCATCAAGGCGGTGATCTGCGTGATCGTGCCGCTGGCGATGGTGTCGATTTTCTGTAATGCCCTCATGGCAGCGATGGGCATTGGGCTCAAGGTCGCCACCCTGCCGGTGGTGGCACTCGGCGTCGGGGTGGGCGTGGACTACGGTATCTACCTGTTCGAGCGCATCCAGCACGAGATGCACGAAGGCCGGGATTTCCGCGATGCCTTCTATGAGGCCATGCAGCAGCGCGGCAGCGCGGCGGTGTTCACCGCGGTCACCATGGCAATTGGCGTGGGCACCTGGACGCTGTCGGCGCTGAAGTTCCAGGCTGACATGGGCCTGCTGCTGGCCTTCATGTTCCTGGTCAACATGCTGGGAGCGATCTGCCTGCTGCCCGCGCTGGGTGCCTGGTTCTTCCGCAACAAGATCAAGGCTTAGCGCGAACTCACTCATTTGCAGCAGGCGCAATCTGCAGGGCCACCGCTAGAGTCATCAGACAACAACGCTCCTGCGCCAAGTCGCAAGAGCCACATCGTCTTATGGAGATAGAGATGGCTGCCGTACTCGACAAGCTGAAAGTCCTTGACCTGACCTGGGGCATTGCCGGGCCGATGGCGACCATGCTGCTGGCCGACAACGGCGCGGAGGTCGCCAAGATCGAGCCACCCGGCGGCGATCCCTTTCGCCATCAGCTTGGCTACAAGGTCTGGCAGCGCGGCAAGCGCAGCGCCGTGCTGGATCTGAACAACGCGGCCGATCACAAGACGTTTTTGGCATTGGCGCAGACTGCCGATGTACTGGTGGAAAGCTATGCACCGGGAACGACCCGAAAACTCGGCATCGACTACGCCACCCTGAGTGCGCTCAACCCACGCCTGATCTATTGCTCGATCACCGGCTATGGTGCCGACACTGCCGATGCCCAGCGCCCTGCATACGACGCACTGGTGCAGGCGCGTACCGGCCTGATGTGGGAACAGCGTGGCTGGGCCGAAGGCGCGCTCAATCATCTGGCCGGGCGGCCCGACCCCTATCCGGATGTCGAGATCTCCTACGACGACTTGCAGGGCGCACCGCGCCAGGGGCCGCTGTTCCCGGCCTCGCACTGGCCGAGCCTCGGTGCCTTCTTCACGGCGTCGGTGGGCATCAGTGCGGCACTGCGCGCACGTGAACTGACCGGCAAGGGGCAGCTCGTGCAAGCCTCGCTGGTGCAGGGTGCGATGGCCGGTGCTGCGGGCGTGTGGATGCGCGCCGAGAACATCGACGCTGCCGGTTTCGACAGCTGGATTCTCGGCTGCCGCGCTCCCAAGGGGCAGTTCCAGTGCAGCGATGGACGCTGGATTCACAATTGGGTGCCGAACCCGCGCTTCATTCTGCAAGCCTCCGCGGGGGACACCCTCAACGCCACGCCCAACCTGACGGTGCAGAATGATCCAGATCGCTTCGGCACCGGGCCGGAAGAGCTATTGGTGATGGCGCATTACCAGCCCATCCTCGCCGAGGCGGTGAAGAAGTTTCCTGCCAAGGAATGGGTCGACGCCGCCGAGGTGGCCGAGATGACCATGCAGGATGTGCGCAGCGTCGAAGCCGCGCTGGCCGATCCGCTGTTTCTCGCCGACGGCTGCGTGACCGAGGTGGATGACCCGGAGCTGGGCCGCATCCGCACCGTCGGCACTGCCTACAAGATGAGCCTGACACCGGGCAAGCTCGGCACCACCACACCCAAGGTGGGTGAGCACACGGCTGCGGTTAAAGCCGAAGCAGAGAAGATCATTGCCGAGGCCAAGGCAGCAACTGCCGCGACCCACAGCGGCAAGTCGATCAAGTCGCCGCTGGAGGGCATCGTGGTGCTCGATCTCGGCCTCGCCATTGCTGGCCCCTTCGGCACCCAGCTGTTGAGCGATCTGGGTGCGACCGTCATCAAGGTCAACGGCCTGTTCGATCTGTTCTGGCACCGCGTGCACATCGCCTACATGGCGAATCGTGGCAAGCAGAGCATCACGCTGAATCTGAAAGACCCGCGCGCGATGGAGGTACTGTTCAAGCTGGTGGAGAAGGCCGATATCGTACAGCACAACATGCGCTACGACGCCGCCGAGCGGCTGAAGATCGACTACGAATCACTGAAGAAGATCAAGCCGGACTTGATCTACTGTCACACGCGTGGTTTCGAAACCGGCAAGCGCGCAGGCTTGCCTGGCAACGACCAGACTGGCGCCTGCCTCACCGGCATCCAGTATGAAGACGGCGGCATGGCGCGCGGCGGCAAGCCGCTGTGGAGCCTCACCAGCTTTGGCGATACCGGCAATGGCTTTCTGTCAGCCGTTGCGATGATCAACGCGCTCTATCACCGCGACCGCACGGGGCAGGGCCAGATGGTGGACACCTCCATCGTCAATGCTGGCCTGCTCAACACCAGCTATGCGGTGGCGACACCCGACGGAAAAGGCTTCGAGCGGCCGCAGATCGACGGCATGCAGTTTGGCTTCTCCGCTGGTCATCGCGTGTATGAAACCGCGCAGGGCTGGCTCTGTGTGGTGCTGGTGGATCAATCGCACTGGGATGAGCTGTTCGCGGTGATTGGCCTGCCGGAACTGGTGACTGATGCGCGTTTTGCTACCGCCGATGCGCGCAAAAAAAATGATGCGGCGCTGGCCGAGTTGATCGACGCGAAACTCAAGTCCGCAAATGCTGCCGACTGGTTCGCCAAGCTCGACAAGGCTGGTGTGCCGGTGGAGATCGTATCGGAAGACTTCTCACTCAAGCTGCATGAGAACAAAGAGTTCCAGCAGCGCCAGTGGGTCACCTCGTACCAGCATCCGGTGGTCGGCAAGCTTGACCAGATTGGCCTGTTGTTCTCGCTCTCGGATACCCCCGGGGTGATTCAGGGCCGGCCGCTGCTGGTGGGTGAGCACACGCAGAAGATCATGGGCGAGATGGGCTATAGCGAAGAGCAGATCAAGACCATGGAGGAGCAGTCCGCCATTGGCTTTGTCGGCATGCCGCGCATGCCAAACCGCAAGCCCGGCGCGCCGCTGCCGCTGACGCCTTCTGGCGACAAGAAATGAATCCTGTCATTCCCGCGCAGGCGGGAATCCAGTTTTGGTCGCGGACAGCATCAAAAGCCAACTGGATTCCCGCCTTCGCGGGAATGACAGCACTGTTTAATTGAACCCTGAGAACACCATGACTGACGTCACCTCGCCACCCGCTGCGCCCAAGCCCATTCGCATTCCGCCCATCGTCACGATGGAGTCCAAGGAGTTCTGGGAGGCCGCAGACCGCGAGGAGCTCATCGGCCAGAAATGCAGCGACTGCGGCAAGTTCCGCTTCCCGCCGCAGCCGATGTGCGCACACTGCCACAGCCTCAAGCGCGAGGATGTGCAGCTCGCAGGGTTCGGCACGGTGCATTCCTGGTGCATGCCACGGCATCCACCGCCGTTCGGTTTCCGCGAGCCGCCCATCGTCGCGGTGATCCAGCTGCAGGAAGGCACTCGCTTCGTGTCGAACGTCGTCGGCGTGAAGATCGAAGACATGCAGCAGGACATGGAAGTGGAAGTCTGCTTCGAGGACACGATGAAGAACCACAAAGTCCCCGTCTTCCGCCCACGTTCGTGAATCCGTCTGCTGCGCGAACCGATCTCGCATCTGTGCTGCTCACCGTGCTCTTGCACGGCTCCGCTGCGCGATGCGACCTCGGCTCTGCTCACAACGACGGCTTTCACGAACGTTCACCCTTCTTAAAAAGTTAAGGCAGAAACATCCATGGCACGCACATTTGTTGAAGCTGCAATCGCGGGCATCGGGGCGACCGAGTTCTCCAAGGCTTCTGGCCGCAGTGAGCTGCAGCTGGCCGCTGAATGCGCCAAAGCCGCCTGCGATGACGCCGGTGTGAATCCGCAGGACATAGACGGCATGATCACCTTCACCATCGACAACAGTGACGAGATCACCCTCGCGCGTTGTCTTGGCGTGAAGGATCTGGCCTACACCACGCGCATTCCCGGCGGTGGTGCGGCTGCCGCAGCCACGATTTTTCAGGCGATGGCGCTGGTCAATGCCGGCGTGTGCAAGAACGTGCTGATCTGGCGCGCGATGAACGAGCGCAGCCAGTACCGCTTCGGCCAGCCGTCGACGGACTTCGCGGGTTACACCAACGGGCACGGCACCGGCACGCTGCTGTGGAATATCCCCTTCGGCGCGATGACGCCGGCCAGCTGGGGCGCGCTGCAGGTGCAGCGTTACCTGTGGAAGTACGGCCTCACCAACGCCGACCTCGCGCACGTCTGCGTGCAGCAGCGCAAGTATGCCGCGACCAACCCCAATGCCTGGTTCTACCAGAAGCCCATCACGGTCGAAGACCATCAGGCCTCGAAGTGGATTGTGGAGCCCGTCCTGCGTCTACTCGACTGCTGCCAGGAGTCAGATGGCGGCGTGGCCCTGCTCATCACCAGTCTCGATCGTGCGCGTGATCTCAAGCAGAAGCCGGTGCGCATCACCGGCGCCTGCCAGTCCATCCCCTACAACGTCGAGGTCATCGCCAACTTCCACCACAAAGACATGACCGAGATGCCGGAAGCGAAGGGTGTCGCCAAGCGTCTGTGGGAGATGACGGGCCTCAAGCCAGCCGACATGCAGGCGGCGATGCTGTACGACGCTTTCAGCCCACACGTGTTGCTGCAACTCGAAGGCTTTGGCTTCTGCAAGCCTGGCGAAGCGGCGGCATTCGTGAAGTCTGGCGGCATGGCCATCGACGGTGCTTTGCCCGTGAACACGCACGGCGGTCTGGCGGGCGAGGCTTATATCCATGGCATGAACAGCATGGCCGAGGGCGTGCGGCAGATCCGGGGCACTTCGGTCAATCAGGTCACCAAGAAGAGTGTCGAGCACGTGCTGGTGTCTTCCGGCATGGCGGGCGCGATTCTGTCGAAAGATTGATGTCGGTGTCGATCAAAAGGACGCTGCCAGTCAGCGTCCAGTTGCCTGACGAAGCGCCGCTACACATTGCAGCGGAAA
>JBKJJE010000034.1:0-43682 GCA_046598075.1 Stagnimonas sp. | reverse complement strand
GCCTGTATCGGCGGGATGGCGGCTGCCTTGCGGTAGTCCGCATCATCGACATTGCAGGTCTGGTTGCCGGCGCAGGCGCTGAGCAGGGCGATGGCGGATGCGGCAACGGATAGTGAGAGTTTCATTGGCCAGTAGGGTGACGAGTCAGGTAACGAGTCCGGCTGCTTTGAGGGCGGCGCGGACGGTAGGTTCAGCGGCGGATGACATCGGCACCAGCGGCAGGCGCAGGCCTACAGGGATGCGGCCCATCGCGTTGAGCGCCCACTTGACCGGAATGGGGTTGGGTTCGATGAACAGGTGCTGGTGCAGTGGCAGCAGCTGTGCGTCGATCTGGGCGGCCTTGTCGGCCTCGCCGGCACGGGCGGCAGCGCAAAGCGCGTGCATCAGGCGCGGAGCGACATTGGCAGTCACCGAGATATCGCCCTTAAAGCCGGCCAGAATCGCTTCGCGTGCGGTCTCGTCATCTCCCGACAGCAGCACAAAATCGGCCGGCAGCGGCAGTGCCAGCAGGGCAGCACGCCGTTCCGGTGATCCGACCGCTTCCTTCAGGCCGATGATGTTGGGGATTCGCGCCAGCCGCATCACGGTGATGGGCTGCATGTCGCAGCCGGTGCGGCCCGGCACGTTATAGAGAATGATCGGCACCGCCACGGCTTCGGCAATTGCCTTGTAGTGCTGGTACAGGCCCTCTTGCGGCGGCTTGTTGTAGTAGGGGGTGACGATCAGGCAGGCGTCGGCCCCGGCAGCAGCCGCGGCACGGGTGAGTTCGATGGCCTCGCGGGTGGAATTGGCACCGGTGCCGGCGATCACCGGCACCCGGCCCCTGGCCTGGGCGATGACGCGCCGGATCACTTCCATATGTTCGTCGACGTCCAGCGTCGCGGATTCACCCGTGGTGCCAACTGCGACGATGCCGTCGGTACCCTCGGTGATGTGCCATTCGACCAGCGCCTCAAGGCATTTGTAGTCCACGGCTCCGTCAGCCTGCATGGGCGTGACGATGGCGACGATGCTGCCGCCGAGCCGGGCGTTGATGGTCATGTTTTGCTTATGCGCTTGAGATTGGGACGAAGCGCCTCAGTATAGCCGTTACACGGGCTTGATTCCCCCACTACACTCACAGCGCTGCACGTTTGCAGCACGATCACCGCACATGGCCAATCCTGAATATCTGAGCATCTCGGTGCTGGCACCGCCCAAGCCGCAAATCTCGCTGGAGCTGTTCCGCGCCATTCGGGAACGCGGCGGTGAGGTGGAGGACTGCCGCATCGCGCCGCTAGGGGATCGCCTCACCGTCAACATGGTGGTTTCCGGCAACTGGAGCACGCTCGGCCGGCTGGAGACGGCGCTGCCGGGCATCGCCGAAAAACTGGAGCTGCAGGTGCGTTTCGAGCGTTGCGGCTCACGCGAGCAGAAACCGGAGTTCCGCCCCTATGCCGCCGACGTGATTGCGCCGCAGCAGGCCGAATTGCTGGTGCATCTGCTGGAGTTTTTCCACGCCCAGGACGTGCTGGTGCCGGAGATGAACTCCCAGAAGTACCAGAGCGGACATACCGGTGCTTTCATGTGCAGCGTGCAGATGGTGCTGCATGTGCCGGTCAACCAGCACCCGCAGGCGCTGCGTGAATCCTTCATGGACCTCTGCGATGATCTGAATGCAGATGGAATGCTCGATCCCATCAAGACTTGAGAAGACAAGCATGAGCATCGAAATCGGCGACAAGACCCCTGGCCTCACCCTGCCCGCCAGCGGCGGCAAGACTGTGACGCTGAACAAGGACTACGCCGGCCGGAAACTGGTGGTGTATTTCTACCCGAAGGACAACACGCCCGGCTGCACGCTGGAGGGCCAGGATTTTACCCGGCTTTACCCCGAGTTCCAGAGCGCGAAGACCGACATCGTCGGAGTATCGAAAGACAGCGTGAAGGCACATGACAACTTCTGCGCGAAGTTCGGGTTTCCGTTCCTGCTGCTGTCGGATACCGAAGAAGCCGCTTGCACGGCTTTCGGTGCCATCGTCGAAAAATCGATGTACGGCAAGAAATACATGGGCATTGATCGCTGCACGTTCCTGTTCAACGAAAAAGGCAAGCTGGTGCGGGCCTGGCGTAGCGTCAAGGCCAAGGGCCACGCCGAAGAAGTACTGGCAGCCGTGCAGGCGCTTTGACCTCCACTCGGCTCATCACGGTTTTCTCCATGCCGGAGTCGCCTCTGCGTCTTCGGCGTTTTTGTTTCTAGGCACCACTCAAACCACGAGAGAGCATGTCCAAGAAAAAGTTCTTCGTCCTCGACACCAACGTGTTGATGCATGACCCCAGCAGCCTGTTCCGTTTCGAGGAACACGATCTGTTCATCCCGATGGTGGTGCTGGAAGAACTCGATGGACTGAAAAAGGGCACCAGCGAACCCGCACGCACGGCGCGCCAAGTGAGCCGCACGCTCGATGGCCTGGTGGCACACAAGGATCATTCGCAGATCGAAAAAGGCATCGCCCTGCCGTCAACGCAGTCCAAGCGAACCGTCGGCAGCGGTGTCAAGGGCGGAGCGGTTGCCAGCGGACGCCTGTTCTTCCAGACCCAGCCGACCGAAGCTGCGCTGCCGGGGATACTGCCGGGCAACAAGCCGGACAACTCGATCCTGCTCACCGCCCTGCAATTGCAGCAGCTGCATCCCTTGCGCCAGATCACCCTGGTCTCGAAAGACATCAATCTGCGGCTGAAAGCCGCGATCGTCGGGGTGCATACCGAGGACTATCACAACGATCAGGTGCTCGAAGACAGCGACCTGCTCTACACCGGCTACACCACCCTGCCCGCCAACTTCTGGGACAAGCACGGCGACAAGATGGAGAGCTGGCAGGACGAGCGCGCACGCGCCTGCTATCGCATCCGTGGTCCGCAGGTGAAGGAGTGGCACGTCAACCAGTTTCTGCACCTGGCCGACGATGCTGCGGATGACGGGCTGGACATGGTGGTGGACTCCATCGAAGAGCAGACCGCCAAGCTGCGCGTCATCCGCAACTACCAGCACGGTAAGACACCGGTCTGGGGCATCCACGCCAAGAACCGGGAACAGAACTTCGCGCTGAATCTGCTGCTCGACCCCGACATCGATTTCGTCACCATCCTCGGCACCGCAGGCTCCGGCAAGACCCTGCTCACACTCGCCGCAGGGCTGGCACAGGTGCTCGACGAGCCGCGCTACCGCGAGATCATCATGACTCGCGTCACCGTGCCGCTGGGCGAAGACATCGGCTTCCTGCCCGGCACCGAAGAAGAAAAGATGACGCCCTGGATGGGGGCATTGATGGACAACCTGGAAGTGCTTACCCAAACCAGCAACGCGGGTGATTGGGAGCGTGCGGCGACCAACGATATCTTGAGCAAGCGCATCAAGATCCGCAGCCTCAACTTCATGCGCGGCCGTACCTTCCTTAACCGCTACATCATCATCGACGAGGCGCAGAACCTCACCGCCAAGCAGATGAAGACGCTGATCACCCGCTGCGGGCCGGGCAGCAAGATGATCTGCCTGGGCAACCTCGCACAGATCGACACCCCGTACTTGAGCGAAACCACCAGCGGCCTCACCTACGTCGTGGACCGCTTCCAGGGCTGGCCGCACGGCGGTCATGTGACGCTGGCGCGCGGTGAACGTTCCCGTCTCGCCGCACATGCCTCGGAAGTGCTGTAGCCCCAAACAAGAACAGAGGAGAAAACCATGCTCGGAGCACTCGGTCGTGGCATGAAAGATGGCGTTCTGGCGATGTCGCTGAAGGCGCTGGTCAACGACAAGTTCGGACAGTACGGCGACATCACCGATTGCAGCATCGACACCAAGGTCAACAAGGTGGTGGTCCAGGCGCTGCTGAAAGGCGAGCGCGAGCGCATCAGCATCACTCTCGACCGCTACGAGATCGAGCGCGAAGGCGAGGCCAGCTTCATCGTGCTGAAGCGGTTTGCCAGTTCACGCGAATGGGTGGCGCTGCTGCTCAACCGCCTGCTGATGGACAAGCGTTACAAGCTGCCCTCGGCGGTTACCAAACTGCTTTGATCCTTCAGTGGACTGGACTCTGCCGGCACTGATCGGGTTTGCCTTCGTTGCCGGATTCGTCGATGCGGTGGTCGGTGGCGGCGGACTGATACAGGTGCCGGCGCTGTTCGTGCTCAGACCGGAGCTGACGCCAGCCACCCTGTTCGGCACCAACAAACTCGCCAGCATCGTCGGCACCAGCAACGCCAGTTGGCAGTATGCACGGAGGGTGCAGCTGCCCTGGCGCATCCTGCTGGTGACGGCGGGCACGGCGTTCGCGTTCGCGTTTCTGGGCGCCCGCGCGGTGAGTCACTTCAACCCCAACGCGCTGCGACCGCTGATCATCGGGCTGCTGCTGGCCGTATTCGTCTACACGCTGATCAGGAAAGATTTCGGCAGCCTGCACGCACCGAAACTCAGCGAATCGCAGCAGCGGCTTTGCGGCTTTGGCATGGGTGCCCTGATCGGCTTCTACGACGGCTTTTTCGGGCCTGGAACCGGCAGCTTTCTGGTGTTCGCCTTTGTCGGCCTGTTCGGCTTCTCGTTTCTGCTGGCCTCCGCCTCCGCCAAGATCGTCAACCTCGCCACCAATGCCGCCGCACTCGCCTGGTTCATCCCCACCGGCAACGTGCTGTATCAGGCCGCGCTGCCGATGGCGCTGGCCAATCTCGCCGGCTCCTGGTGCGGCGCCCACCTGGCGCTCAAGCGCGGCAGTGGCTTTGTGCGGCTGTTCTTCATTGGCGTGGTGGCGCTGCTGCTGGCGCGGATGATCTGGGACATGCTGCGCGCCTGAAGCCTGTCAGGCAGTTGAAGGTCGCTGCGATCCTCAATTGCCTGACAGGCTCTAGGCACGCGGCCAATCAAACGCCAGGGTCGAGGCCAGATCAGGCAGATCGAGCAACAGCATCAGCAGGCGGTCGACCCCGAGTGCCACGCCTGCGCAGTCCGGCAGCCCGGCTCGCAGCGCAGCAATCAGATGGCTGTCGGCTGGTGGCATCAACTTGCCGCTGTCGCGCCGCCAGTCGAGCTCCGCGGCAAACCGTCGCGCCTGCTCGTCTGCATCAGCCAGTTCGTGGAAACCATTGGCCAGTTCGACGCCGCGCCAGATCAGTTCGAAGCGTTCTGCCACCTCACCACGCACGCGTGACAGTGCCGCCTGTGAAGCGGGAAAATCATAGACGAAACAGGGGCGCTCGCGACCCAGGGCGGGCGAAACGATGCTGCCAAAGAAATGATCGAGCCAGCCATCGCGCTGCTCGCCCAGCCCCATGACCGGGGGTGGCGAAAAGGTTTGCGCAAAGCCGCTCATCTCGCTGCAACTGGCGCGCAAAGGGTCGAATCCGGCATGCCGCAGAAACGCCTCGCGATAGCTGATGCGCTCGTAGACCGAGGCCACACCAACCCCACAATGCCGCAGCAGCAACTCCATCTCGTCCATCAGCGCGTGATGGTCGAAGCCAGGGCGGTACCACTCCAGCATGGTGAATTCGGGGTTGTGATGCCGCCCTGCCTCCTCTAGGCGGAACACCTTGCAGATCTGGAAGATCGGAACTGCCTGGGTGCACAGCAGACGCTTCATCGCGAACTCCGGAGAGGTCTGCAACCAGGCATCGTCCTGAGTACTAAAACTGTCGATGTGGCGATCGACCGTCGCATGTCGAGACAGCACCGGAGTCTCCACTTCCAGCACTTCGCGCGCATCGAAAAACTGCCGGATCAGGCGCAGCAATTTTGCTCTGGCGCGCAGGCTGTTCAGGGTCGCGGAGGGCATCCATTCAGCAGGCTGGGAGGGCATGTGCAAAGGCAGATCGGATTTCATTGACGGTGCGCAAAATCGAGTGCTATAAACCGGCGTAGTCGCGATGCAACGACGCGCAGCGCGACGATACATCCAAGCCACAGTGCATTGAATATTTTTTAGGGAGACGCAGGTGAAGAAAGCAAGCAAAGCAAAACCCGCCGCGAAAAAAGCGGTCGCCAAAAAACCGGTCGCGAAGAAGGCTCCGGTCAAGAAGATGGCTGCCAAAAAAGCTAAGCCGATGAAGGCCGCTCCCAAAAAAGCAGCTGCAAAAAAGGTGGTGAAAAAAGCTGCTGCTAAAAAAGCGGTGAGCAAGCCGGCTGCGAAGAAAGCTGCTGTCAAGAAGCCTGTTGCCAAGAAGGCAGCTGCCAAGAAAGCTCCCGCCAAGAAGCCCGCTGCCAAAGTCGTTGCAAAAAAAGCGCCGGTGAAGGCCGCAGCTAAAAAACCTGTCGCCAAGAAAGCTGCGCCCAAGAAAGCTGCCCCTAAGAAAGCTGCCCCCAAGAAAGTCGCCCCGATGAAGCCTGTTGCAGTCGCCGCCGCTGGTGCTGCTGCCGGAGCCGCGGTCGCTGCTGCATCGAAAGACAAGGAAGAAGAGGAAGAACAAAAAAAAAACAGCTTAAACGCCCCGCTGCCCTAGTCCTTCCAAAAGCTGTCAGGACCGCGCCCAGCCCGCCTACCAAGATCACACCGATTCAACGCCCGCGAGGCTCAGTGCTGACAGAAGAAGAAGTCCGTCGGATGCCGGACAGCGAGTACATGAATGATGCGCAGCTGGATTTTTTCCGCCAGCTGCTCATCAGCTCAAAAGAAGAGGTGCTGAGGCGCGAGGTGGACGCGAAAGAGCGGCTGCACGAACGCGAGGTGTTCGCCGACCCCGCTGACCGCGCCACCGCCGAAGAGGAGCACTGGCTCGACTTGCGGCTGCGCGAGCGGGAGGCCATGTTCCTGCGCAAGGTGGACGATGCCCTGCGCCGGATCAAGGAGAAAGAGTACGGCTATTGCGAGAAAACCGGGGAGGCGATTGGCATCCCGCGCCTGCTGGCGCGCCCGACTGCAACCGTGATCGTCGATGTGAAGGGCTTGCACGAAAAAGTGGAAACCCACTTTCGCGATCGCTGATTGCCTTTAGCGCGACAGCCAAAAAAAAGCCCTGCTCGTGCAGGGCTTTTGTTTTTCTGGTGACCCAGATCAGTCCTTGAGCGCCTCCACCTGAATCGCCAGCCTGGCCAGGGTCGGGCCGTATTTGGCGCCGTAGTTCATGCCGAAATCCGCGCGGTCGAACTGGCCGCTCAAGTCTGCACCACAGTCTTCCTTCTTCAGCATCGGATGTTCGATGCACTTGAAGCTGTTGATCTTCAGCTTCACCGGCTTGGTCACGCCGAGCAGGGTCAGCTCGCCGTCGACACTGCTGGGCAGCTTGCCCTTGAACACGATCTTGCCCTTGTAGGTAACGGTCGGATATTTCTCGGTGTTGAAGAAATCCTCGCCGCGCGCGTGCTCGTTCATCTTGTCGTGGCCGAAATCGATGGAGCTGGCATCGATGCTGATATCGACGGTGCCGGTCCTGGCGGCGCGATCCAGTGCCACCTTGCCGGCCGTGGTGTTGAACTTGCCGCGCCACATCGAGATGCCCATGTGCGAGGCCTCGAAGCTGGGGTAGGTGTGGCTGGGCTCGATGGTGTAGTTCTCGACTGCCGCAAGACTGCTGAAGGATGCGGTGGCGAGCAGGGCAGCAAACAGGGTGCGTTTCATGTGGACTCCGTGAGTAGGGTGAACAAAAAATCAGTGCGGCTGGACGATGCGGAAACTCACCGTGACGATGTCATCGACCACTTCGTTCCAGCCCGCATCGCCGATGTCGAACCGCTTGCGCGAGACCGGCAGGCTGCCGGTGAAGAGAGTGGCTGCCGCCTCGCGCCGAACGGTCACCGGCACGCTGACCTCCACGCTTCTGCCCTTGATGCTGAGCTTGCCGCTGGCCTGATAGTGATCTGCACCGAGTGCCTTGAAGCCGGTGGATACGAAGCTGGCCTGCGCATAGGTCTTGGAATCGAACCATTCCTTCTTGCGCACTTCGGCGTTGTAGTCCTCCATGCCGAGATCGAAGCCGGCAGTGTCGATCAGGAGGCTGGCAGTCGCCAGCTCCGGCTTGGCCGGATCGAATTGAATGCTGCCGCTGGCTCGGGTGAACACCCCTTCCACCGGCACGTTCATCTGCCTGAAAGTGGCGGCCACCCTGCTTTTGCCAGCATCGATGCCCAGAGCGGCGGGCGCGCACAGACTGGTCAGCAACAGGCCGCAAAACACGGCGCGCTGCCATGCTGCTGGCGGTGACTGCGATAGCTTCATGTTGTTCCCTCGACTTAGAAAGTGGCTCAGCGACCAAACCACATGCGGTGCAGCAGGCCATCGTGGTCGATGAAGTGATGTTTGACAGCCGCGAGCACATGCACGCCGACGACGATCATCAACACGGTGGTAAGCAGATCGTGAATCTCCTTCATCTGGCTGGCGAGTGCCTTGTCCTTGGGCACCCAGTCGGGCAGCGGCAACTGCCCCAGGTACACCACCGGGTAGCCCGAGGCCGAGCTGTAGGCCCAGCCCGACAGCGGAATCGCGAACAGCAGCGCATACAGCGCCCAGTGCCCTGCAGATGCGGCCTGGACCTGCCAGCGCGGCGTGCCCGCCGGCAGCGGCGGCGGCTTGTGCGTCAGCCGCCACAGCAGCCGCATAACCGCCAGTGCCAGCACGGTGATCCCCAGCCACTTGTGCCAGGAGTAATACCTGAGCTTGTCCGGCGAAATCTTCAGATCGACCATGTACA
Source organism: Stagnimonas sp. (assembly GCA_046598075.1). Taxonomy (GTDB): domain Bacteria; phylum Pseudomonadota; class Gammaproteobacteria; order Nevskiales; family Nevskiaceae; genus Stagnimonas. Next base: position 35,027 of record JBKJJE010000034.1, on the reverse strand, counting down.
GGCCCAACGCAAAGCCGGCGACGATCAACAGGGCGATCAGCCAGTGCAGCGAGATGGCGGTGGTGGTGTAGCGCGTGCTTGCCAAGGGGCCTGCTCCAGCAGCGAGGTATGACGGCAATTATGAAGGCGCGCAGCCGCCGGGAAAGCGGAATGTTTTGAGCCGACCGGTCAAACCCCTTGAAGCCGCATCTCTGGTGCCCGAACCCAGACTTGAACTGGGATACCCGCGAGGGTGAGGGATTTTAAGTCCCTTGCGTCTACCGATTTCGCCATTCGGGCCATGTGCAGCCGTCGCCAAGGATAGCGTTTTAGGGCTGCGTCAGCGCACACCAGACGGGCGCGCCAGCGCCGTCCGCTGCGGCTGGCCCGACCCGCAGCAAGGCATTCGCCTGCGCCAGATTGCCCAGCATGTGTGAAGCCTGCCCGCCCAAGAGGTGCAGCTGCAGCAGGCCTTCAGCATCGAACTGCTGCACGGCACGCAGCCAGAGTGTCTTGGCTGGATCACGCCTCGGCAGCTGCGCCAGGCTGGCTGGTTGCCAGCGCCGCTCCGGGGCCAGCCCCTGCAGCGCGTCGAGCGCGGCGCGCACATAGACCAGCAGGTTCACCAGCACCGATGCCGGATTGCCGGGCAAGCCGAACAACAGGGTGTCCTGGTGTTGTGCGACGTAGAGCGGCATCCCCGGCTTCTGCGCGACTTTCCACAGCAGGCGCTTCGCGCCCAGCGATTCGGCCACCGCTGGGATGTAGTCGTAATCGCCGACGGAAACCCCGCCAGTGGTCAGCACCATATCGGCGTCTGCAAAGGCTCTGGCCATCGCCTCGCGTACCGCCTCGGCGGTATCGGCCACTGCCTCCAGCCGCAGCAGCGGCACACCCCAGTCGGCTAGAAAGGCAGCGAGCAGGGGGCCATTGGCGTCCGGCACCTGCCCGAGCTTGAGTGCCGCTCCGCCCTGCACGACCTCATCGCCGCTCACCAGCACCACGATGCGCGGCAGTCTCCACACCGCGACCTCGGCAAGCCCGGCCAGCGCCAGCGCGCCGATCAGCCCCGGTGTGATGCAGGTGCCGGTGCTGGCGATCAGCGCGCCCGCGGGCATCTCTTCGCCCGCATGGCGAATGTCGGCACCCGCGGCGACGGCTTCCAGCACGACGACGGCATCAGCCTCAAGCCGGGTGAGCTCCTGACGCACCACGGTATCGGCACCCAGCGGCAGCAGGCCGCCGGTGAGAATGCGTGCTGCCATGCCCGCCGCCAGCACCGGCTGCACAGCCTGCGCGCGCGCCGCAATGGGGGCTGCCAGCGGCAATCGGGTGGGCAGGCTGCCGAGTTCGGCGTGGCGCAGCGCATAGCCATCCACGGCGCTCTGGGTGAACAGCGGCAGCGGGTGACGGGCATGCAGATCCGTAGCCAGCACCCGCCGGCGTGCGGCAGCAAGCGGCAGGGTTTCGGTGCCGAGTGGCCTTGCCGCGGCAATCACCCGCGCCAACGCCTCGTCGACACTGAGCAAGCTGCCGCCTGCACCCGGTGCTGTCACTGGTAGCCGCCCTGGTGCGGCTGCCCCCAGCGACAGGCCTTGATCAGATGCACCAGGCCCGGCAGCACGGCGGCGAGCGATTCTTCCGCGCCCTTGCGACTGCCGGGGAAGGTCATCACCACCGAGTTCTGCCCGGCGAGTCCCGCAATCCCGCGCGACAGCATGGCGTAGGGCGTGCGTTGCTGGCCGAAGTGGCGGGCGGCTTCCATCAGGCCCGGCAGCTCGGTGACCAGCAGCGGCTTCACCGCCTCGATGGTCTTGTCACGCGGCCCGACACCGGTGCCGCCGACGGTGACGATGAGGGCTGCCCCCTGCTCCAGCCAGTAGGCGACGCGGGCGGCGATCTGGCTGGGCTCGTCGGGCATCACTTCGTAGGCCGCGATGGTGAAGCCCGCCTTGGCGAGGCCGTCGGCGACGGACTTGCCGGCGGTATCCGGCTTCTTGCCTGCCGCCACCGTATCGGACATCACCAGCACTGCCGCGCTGGCGCCTTTCAGCGTGCGCGCGAAGTCTGATTTGCCGCCGGTTTTTTCCCTGAGGTGGATCCCCTCGATGCTCATCTCGGCGGCCACCACATGCGGCTTCATCATGTCGTAGACGGTGAGTGCGGCGGCACTGACGGCGGTCAGCGCCTCCATCTCGACCCCGGTGGAGGCGATGGTGCGCACCCGTGCCTCGATCACCAGTGCGGCGTCTTCCAGCGCGAAAGACAAATCAGCATCGAGGATGGAGATGGGATGGCAGTGCGGCAGCCAGTCGGAGGTGCGCTTCACCGCCATCAGGCCGGCGATGCGCGCGCACTCCTGGACATTGCCCTTGGCGACGCGCGCCTCGGCAATCATCGCCAGCCCCTCCACCGACAGCCGCACGCGACCCTGTGCGGTGGCGCTGCGCAGGCTGGGCGGTTTCAGGGTGATGTCACGCATGGATTCAGGTCTCGATGCTTTGGGTGGGCGTGCAGTGCAGGCGCGATTCGGCGGGCGGCAGGTCTTCTGCCGCTACCAGCGTGCAGCCGTTGACGAAGGCGGAGCTGCCGTCAGCGTAGAACTCTTCCTTCCAGATCGGCACCCGGTGCTTCACCGCCTCGACCAGCGCCTGCATCGCTGCAAAGGTCTCGGCCCGGTGCGTGCCCCGGGCAATGACGATAATGGCGGTGTCGCCTATCGCCAGGTTGCCGACACGATGCACCGCGCGGCACACCGGTACCTTGAAGCGCGCAGCGATCTCCTGCTCGATGTCGCGGATCAGCTTTTCGGCGACTCTGGGATAGGAGGAATAGCAAAGCGAACGGACGGCACGGCCTTCGTGATGGTCGCGCACGGTGCCGGCGAAGATGGCGAGCGCGCCGCAGTCCGGGCGCTCGCTGCCGCTCACCAGGGCATCAAGGGACAGTGGTGCGGACTGGATGCGGGGGGCGTCAGAAGCAGGCATTCGTCATTCTCGCAATTTCGCGCTGGCCATCTATGGCGCGACATCGCGCTCTAGAACCACCCCCGGCCCGGCCAGCGTTTGGCCGGATCGGGACTGACTCAATGTCAGTCCCGCTTGAGCCAAACGCGGCCGGGCGTTCGCGGGCACAGCGAGTGCCACAGGCACTCGCAAAGCGCGCCCGCTCACCCCCCTGCTACCGGCGGCAACAAGGCCAGCTCGTCGCCCTCTGCCAGCACCGTGCCACGCGCCACGATGCTGTCGCCGCGCGCGCAGGCGCAGCGCGCCAGCAGCTCGGCGAACTCGAGGGAGTGCTCGCCCAGCAGCGCGAAGAGATCACGCACCGTCGCCGCCTCGGGCAGCGTCATCCGCAAGCTCGCCGCCCCTGCCAGCCGGGCCGAGGCACCGCAGCATTCCACCGTCACCTGCATGGCTCAGCCGCCCAGGTGATGCATGGTGATCGGCCGTTCGACATAGCCGGGCTGCTCGGCATAGCCGGCCGGCTTGTTCCAGACGGCGGTGCGGATCAGGGTCAGCAGTTCGGCATCGCTGGCGCCATTGCGCAGCGGTGTCAGCAGGTCGGTCTCGACGGCGGAGAACAGGCAGCTGTAGAGCCGCCCGCGCGCGTCCAGCCGCAGGCGGTCGCAGCGCGAACAGAACGGTTTCGAGATGGTGGAGATCACGCCGATGCGGTAGCCCTCGTCATCGACCGCGTAGTACTGCGCCGGATCGTTGCTGCGCGCCAGCGGCGTCATCGTGTAGTGCGCGGCCAGTCTGCCGATGATCTCGTCCTCGCTGACCACCTTGTCGCCGGACCAGCCCTGGCGGCCGTCCAGCGGCATGAACTCGATGAAGCGCAGCGGCAGCTGCCTGGCCTTGGCCCACTGCGTCAGCGGCAGCACTTCGGCTTCGTTGGCGTTCCTGATCACCACGCAATTGAGCTTGACCGGCAGGCCGGCGGCCACCGCTGCCGCAATGCCCTCCAGCACCGGTGCGATCTGCCCGCGCGTCAGGGCGGTGAACACCTCCGGCGTGATCGAATCGAGGCTGACGTTGAGATCGTCCAGTCCGGCCTCGCGCAGCGCCCGTGCCACCGGCGCCAGGCGCACGCCGTTGCTGGTCAGCGCGATACGCTGCAAACCCGCGCCACGCAGCGCGCCGAGTGCCTCGACGAGCTGCGGCACATCGGCCCTGAGCAGCGGCTCGCCGCCGGTGAGGCGCAGTTCGGTGATGCCCAGGGTGGTCACGAACAGGCCCACCAGTCGCAACAGCTCGGGGTTGCTCATCAGCTCCGCGCGCGGCAGCCAGCGCGGGTGCTCCGGCATGCAGTAGTGGCAGCGCAGGTTGCAACGGTCGGTGAGCGAGACTCTGAGCTTGCGCTTGATGCGGCCGCGCGAGTCGATGACCGCGCCGCTGGCATCCGGCGCGCGCGGCAGGGCGGTGCCGGTCATGCGGCCTGCTCCAGCGCCTTGAGCTCGGCTACCGTGTTGAGATTGATCGGTGCTGCGCCGAGCACCGCCACCGCGCCCTGCTGCCGCAGCCACTCGTGCAGGCCCATCTTGCTGGCCGCGGCAGCTTGCGCCGACGCCGCCAGCCGGGTGCGCACCAGGCAGAAGGTCGGATGCGCACCGACTCCATCGTGCAGGAAGGCCGCATCCGCACCGGCAGTGGCAACCGCCGCAAACAGTTGTTCCGCGAGGTCCGGCGGCAGCAGCGGCGCATCGCAGGGCAGGCACAGCAGCCAGTCATGGCTTGCAGCTGCCAGCAGCGCGGCAAGCCCGGCCAGCGGGCCCTGCCCTTCGGCATCGCACACCACGCGCAGGCCCAACGCCTGGTAGCGATCCAGATTGCGGTTGGCAGAAATCAGGCATTCCGATACCTGTGGTGCCACGGCTGCCAGCACGTGCTGCACCAGCGGCAAGCCTCTGAACAACTGCAAACCCTTGTCCACGCCATCCATGCGCTGGCCGGCGCCACCGGCAAGCACTCCGGCGCTGAGATCAGGGAGTTTGGACAGAAGATCTGGCACTGTTCTTTCGGGGCTGTTCATCGCGGCCATGCCGGTGCCAATGGAGCACCTCGGGCCGCTGCGCATGATACGCGCTGGCTTGCAGTCCAACAGCGCCGGTCACTTCCAGAAACGCCCCTGCCACCAGCGGGGGCGCTTGCCGGTCTCGGGGAGTTCAAGCCATCTGCGCGTCGCGCGAGGCAATCGCCTCGTCATAGAGCTTCTGTTCGGCGGCCTTGTGCTCGCTGCCGAAGCGCACCGCGACGGCGCAGACCGCGGAGATGGTCACCAGCACGCCCATGATCGCCAGCCCCGATTGCGTGGTGGCGGTGCCCTTCATCAGGAAGCCGGCGGCCACCGCACCGACGTTGCCACCGGCGCCGATGATCCCGGCCACGCCGCCCAGCGACTTGCGGTCGATGAACGGCACCAGCGCATAGGTGGCACCGCAGGCCATGTGGGTGAACAGGCCAAAGATCAGCATGGTGATGATGGCGGCCGCCACCCCGCCCGCCTGCGACCAGGCCAAAAGGCCCAGACCCTCGCCCAGCATCAGCACGAACAGCAGGGTGGTACGACCATGCAGCCCTTTGCTGCGGGCAATGCGGTCGCTGAAGATGCCGCCCAGCGCACGCGCAAACAGTGCCAGCAGACCGAAACTGCCTGCGGCCAGGCCGGCCGATTTCAGATCGAGCTGGAAGCTGTCGACGTAGTACGAAGCGGCGATGTTGTGGATGGTGATTTCCACCCCGAAGCAGGCGGCGTAGGTGAAGAACAGCATCCACACCCGGTAGTTCCTGCTGGCGGCGATGAAGCTCTGCATGCCGCTCTGCTTGCCGCCATCGACCGCAATGCCCTTGGCGCGCAACTCCTCGATGTTGCCGATCGGCGTGTCCTGGGTGTACTTCCAGTAGGCGAGTGCGAGTACCAGCATGATGATGCCGGGCACCAGCATCGACAGCCTCCAGCCCATGCTCTGGCTGACGCCGAAGCCGACGATGCCGGCAAGGATCAGCGGCATCAGCGACTGCGCCACGCCGCCGCCGGCATTGCCCCAGCCAGCGGCCGCAGCGTTGGCGGTACCGACCACGTTGGGCGCGAACATGACGCTGGTGTGGTACTGGGTGATGACGAACGAGGCCCCGATCGCGCCGATGCAGAGACGGAAGAACAAAAACATCTCGTAACTGTGCGCAAACGAGATGCCGATAACCGGGATGGCGCCGATCAGCAGCAGGCCGGTATAGGTCTTGCGCGGCCCGTACTTGTCGCACAGCGGCCCGATCAGCAAGCGCACCAGAATGGTGACCGCCACCGCCGCGATATTGATGTTGGCGATCTGGTCCTTGCTGAGGCCGAACTCGCCCTTGATCACCGGCATCAGCGGCGCCAGCGCGAACCAGGCGAAGAAGCAGGTGAAGAACGCCATCCAGGTCAGGTGAAACGCCCGCATCTGCGGCGTCGCGAAGCTGAGCAGCTGGATCCGCGTGGCCTTGGGCGTCAGCGCGGCGTTGTTGGGGTTCAAAAATTCGGACATGGCGATTCCTGAAAGATGTCTTGCTGCAGAAAGACTTTGGATGGCCCGCGTCGGCCAAGCGAGAATCGCCGTTAACTCTCGGCAAATGAGCAGCACAAGACGTGCCAATCTGGTGAGGACGCCGCTGCGCCCAAGATGCGTCTAACAGCCCGCGCCCTCAGGCCGCCTGCGCCACCGGCGAATGCGCACGGCCCTCGTGCAGAAACCTCAGGATGGCCGCACGCGCAGCGTGATAGGCAGGCGATTCCGCCAGCCCCAGCCGCTCGCGCGGGCGCGGAAGGGTGATGGGCAGGATCTGCCCCACTGTCGCGGCGGGGCCGTTGGTCATCATCACCACCCGGTCGCTGAGCAGCACCGCCTCGTCAACGTCGTGCGTCACCATCACCACCGTCGCGCCGCTCTTGGCGTGAATCTCCATCAGCGCGTCCTGCAGGGTGGCGCGGGTGAGCGCATCGAGCGCGCCGAAGGGTTCGTCCATCAGCAGCACTTTCGGCTCCATCGCCAAGGCACGCGCGATGCCGACACGCTGCTTCATGCCGCCGCTGATTTCATTGGGATGCTTGTCGACGGCATGGGAGAGGCCCACCAGTTCCAGCGCCGCCAGAGTCCGGGCCTTGAGCTGCGGTTTCGACTCGACGGCAGAAAACACCCGCTCCACCGCCAGATGGACATTGCCGTAACAGCTGAGCCAGGGCAGCAGCGAATGGTTCTGGAACACCACCGCCCGCTCGGGCGAGGGGCCGTCGATCTCCTTGCCGCCGAGTATCACCCCGCCCTGCGCGGCTGGCACCAGCCCCGCGATGGCGTTGAGCACCGTGGACTTGCCGCAGCCGGAATGGCCGATGAGGCTGACGAACTCGCCTTTCTGCACTTTCACGTCCACGTTGCGGACGGCGGTGAACAGCGCACCGCGGGTCTTGAAAGTGATGCTGAGATCGTCGATTTCGAGATAGGCAGACATTGGGATTTCTCGTCTAGCCCGGATGCAATCCGGGGCGTTTCGTCGCGGATGGCGCAACCCGGATTTGATCCGGGCTACGGGATGGCTACTTGCTCTGGTAGTCGAAGCGGTTGGCGATGGCGGTCATGGCCTTCTCGATCAGCATGCCGACCAGGCCGATCACGCCGATGGCGATCAGGATGTGTTCCATGTTGAGGTTGTTCCACTCGTCCCAGAGCCAAAAGCCGATGCCGGTGCCGCCGGTGAGCATCTCGCTGGCGACGATGGCCAGCCAGGCGATGCCGAGCGACAACTTTGCTCCGGTGAGCACGTAGGGGATCGAGGCCGGCAGCAGGATGTGGGTGAACACTTTCCGTTCCGGCAGCCGCAGCACGCGGGCGACGTTCAGATAATCCTGCGGCACGCTGGCCACGCCGAGGGCGGTGTTGATGATCAGCGGCCAAATCGCGCAGATGAAGATGGTGAAGATCGCTGCCGGGCCGGCGGCCTGGAAAATGGCGAGGCCAATCGGCAGCCAGGCGAGCGGTGCCACCGGTTTGAACAGGCCGATGATGGGCCGCAAGGCATCGTTCAGAGGCTTGAATCGGCCGATGAGAAACCCCAGCGGCACGCCGACGATCAGTGCCAGTCCAAAGCCCTTGGCGACCCGCACCAGCGAGGCGATCAGGTTCCAGGCAATACCCTGGTCATTGGGGCCGCGCTGGTAGAAGGGATCACTGAACAGCTCCACCGCGGAGGTCCAGGTCTTGCCCGGCCCGGGCAGATAGGCGGAGCTGCCGGCAGCCAGCATCCAGACGATGAGCAGGATGACGATGCCGGCCATCGGCGGCAGCACGCTGTGCATCAGCGCGGTGCCGCGCTGTATCCAGACCGGGTCTGATTTGAAGGCGACGGCTGTCGGTGGCGGCGTGGCGGCTGCCACGGCTTGGGGGATGGGTTGGACGAGTTTCAGTTGGACTGCCATTGCGTTCTCCAATGCGAACCAAAAAAAGCATCCGTCATTCCCGCGCAGGCGGGAATGACGAGCTCGGATAAACATCAGGCCTTGATCTTGAAAGCCCTGAGGTATTCCGCCGGCTTGGCCGGATCGAACACCACGCCGTCGAACAGGGTCTCGGTTTTCATCGCCGAAGTCGGCACGGCAATGCCCAGGTTCTTCGCCACCTCGGTGTAGAGGTCGATCTGGTTCACCTGCTTGGCCACGGCGAGGTAGTCGACATCCTCCTTCAGCAAGCCCCAGCGGCGCTGCTGGGTGAGGAACCAGATGCCGTGCGAGAGGTACGGAAAATTCACTTCGCCGTCGTCGTAGAACTTCATGTAGTCGGCGTCTTTCCACTTGCCGCCGCGACCATCGTCGTAGTCGCCCAGCATGCGACTCAGGATCACCTCGCTCGGCGCGTTGACATAGCTCTTGCCGCCGATGATGTCGGCCACCTTGCTGCGGTTGCCCATCGCGTCGATGAACTGGCTGGCCTCCAGTATCGCCGCCACCATGGCGCGCGCGGTGTTGGGATATTTCTTGACGAACTCGGCGGTGCAGCCCAGCACTTTTTCAGGATGGTTTTTCCAGATCGCCTGCGAGGTGGTTGCCGTGAAGCCGATCTTGTCGAACACCGCGCGGCCATTCCATGGCTCGCCGACGCAGAAGCCATCCATATTGCCGACCCGCATGTTGGCAACCATCTGTGGCGGCGGGATGGTGATGTTCTTCACATCCCTGAGTGGATCAATGCCATTTGCGGCCAGCCAGTAATTCAGCCAGAGCTGATGGGTGCCGGTAGGGAAGGTGCCGGCAAAGGTGTACTCGCGATCCTTCTTCGCCACGGCGGCTTTCAGCGTTGCGCCGTCCTTCACGCCGGCATCGAGCAGCTTCCGGCTGAGCGTGATGCCCTGGCCGTTGTGATTGATGCCCATCAGGATCGCCATGTCCTTCTTCTGGCTGCCGATGCCCAGATGCGAGCCGTAAATCAGGCCATACAGCACATGGGCTGCGTCCAGCTGGCCGAGGGTGAGCTTGTCGCGTACCGCGGCCCAGCTCGCCTCCTTGCTAACCGTGACGTTGAGACCGTACTTCTTGAACAGACCCAGTTCGCTGGCCATGACAATGCTGGCGCAGTCAGTGAGCGGGATGAAGCCGATGCTCAAGTCGGTTTTCTCCGGCTTGCCGAAATCGGCGGCAAAGGCGCGGGAGGAGAGCAGCCCGGGTGCCGCAAACAGACTGCTGGCAGCCAGCGAGGTTTTGAGAAAATCGCGACGGCTGAAGCTGCTGCCGCCATCAAGGATGTCTTTCATGGGGTGGCCTCAGAACTTGTAGTCGAGAGAAACCCAGAGCTTGCGGGTGTTCACCGCGAAGCCCTTGGCGTTGTAGTCGGCGTACTTCACGCCAGCGACCAGGTTCTCGATCAGCGGGCGGGTGAAATAGGCGTTCCATTCAGAGCCGTAGTGCTTGCCGCCGGAGTCGGCGCGATAGTCGTGCCAGATGAGCTGGGCGCTGATTTTCTCGACCGTCGTCGAGGCGGCGGCATAGGAATCCTGGATGCCGGTGACCGGTGTGTTGAGGAACATGTCTGCCCAGCCCTGGAAGGCGTGCAGCGTGGCGAGCGGCGTCTGGAAGCCGTACTTGCCATCGCCGCCCAGCACCTCGTAGCCGAGCTTCACCGCGGGGGCTTTCAACGTCCCCAGATCCGGCAGCGTCAGCTGCGCTTCGGCCAACTTGTAGTCGGCGTCGACCAGCGCCGGCGCATCGGCAAAATCGCTCTGCCTGGCGTACTCCAGCGCGTAGCCGAACTTGCATGCCCGCACCGGAACCGTGCCGCTGACGCGCAGGCCGATGGTCTTGGTGTCCTGCCGCAGCGCAGTGCTGGCATCGAAGTCGAGGAAATAGCCATAGGCACTGACATTGGCCCAGGACAGCGCGGTGTTGCTCAGGTGCAGCACATCGCCCTGCATCGGAATGTTGACGCCGGTGAGGAAGCTGTTGGCGTTGCTGATGTGGGCAACATCGATGACCGTCTTCGGCAGAAAGGCATTGCTGAGCAGTGCAGCGTCAAAGGTCTGCTCGTTCATGCGCCAGCCGACGTTGCCGATGAAGCGGGCGTTGTCGAAAATGATCCGCTGCCGGCCGAACTTCGCCGTGGTCTTGAACGGCAGACCGGCGTAGCGGATCCAGGCCTGATTGAGTTCCTCACCTGCGGGATCGGCGACTACCGAATAGCGCGTGCGGCCATTGCGGGTGCTGTTGTACTCCTGTGCCAGCAGGCTGCTGACGCCCTCGTATTCGAGCATGGCGTCGAGGTCGTTCCACTTGCCAGTGGTGTAGCCCAGACGTCCGCGCACGGTGAAGGCATCGGCGGTTTGCAGCGCATTGGTCTGATCAACCTGTTCCCAGCGCAGGCGAGCATCGAGGCTGGGTGTGCCGCCCGAAATGGCATAGCGCAGCACATCCAGGCCCTCGGCCTGTGCAGCGACGGAAAACAGCAGTGCGGCGGCCAGTGCGGTCTGCTTCAACTGGCAGGGCGGGACAAGGGACAGGGGGGATTTCATGTGTTCTCCGTAGTCGGATCAGGAATCGGGCACAACAAAAAAGGCGTCACCCGGGGTTGCCGGATAGACGCCTTTGTCTAGTGGCCCTCACGAGGGGCCTGTGCGAGGTCTTCGTTAACCCACGCCCTCTGAAGGCGTTGCACAAAGGTGTTCAAGCAATGGCTGTGCCAACCCGAAACAGGTTTGAAAAAAATCAAAAGGGGGAAGTTGAACGGCGTGAACCGCCGATTTCACAGATCACTCAGACAAGAGGCTTCGAAGCATCCATCTGTGACATCTGCGAAATCTGTGGTTCAGCCGTCCGACCCGCGCAGCGGGCAATGGTCGGTTTCGCTGCGCTGTACCCACCCTGCAAACGCCGCGGAATGCCTCAGCTGCGCTCGGCCTTCACCAGCGCAATCAACTGCCGCAGCTCGGGCACGCAGGAGCCGCAATTGGTGCCGCACTTGAGCGCTGCACCCAGCGCCTCGGCGCTGGCACAGCCTGCGCGGATCGCCGCCGCAATCGGGTTTCTGCCGACACCGAAACAGGAGCAGATGGTCGGCCCCATATCCATGCCGGGTGTTGAGGGATGACCTGCGAGCAGGGACATGCGGTCGAGATCGCCCAGCAGCGCCGGGGCGAACAGGCCCGATAACCAGCGACGTTCCGGCAGATCTTCAGGCCGGGGCGAGAGGAACACGCAGGCCTTCAGCCGCTCGCCCTCGATCAACGCGCCACGAAACGAACCTTCGCTCGGATCAAGGGCTTCCAGCCAGTCGGGGTCTGCGCCTGACACCCCCAGCAGCTGCTGTGCCCAGGCGCCCCAGTCCGCAGGCGCGCCACGGCCGGCGAATTCGGTGCGGATGAACTCGGCGCCTTGGACCCTTGTCCACCAGGCCAGATGTGCTGGTCCGCGCAGCACCGGTTCGGGCAGCGGCGCACGGCTCAGCACAAAGCCATACCAGTGCACGAAGAACGGCTCGATGCGCGCCGGCGTGTGCTTGAACTCGGGCTCGCCGGAAACCGGATCGACCACCGGATTCACCAGGCTGCCTACCCGGGCGTCGGAGGCGGTCTGGTCGTTCCAGTGGATCGGCACGAACAGCTGCCGCCGCGCAATGCCGCTGGTGGCACGCACCCGCAGCACGCAGCTGCCCCATTGCGTGGCGACACGCGCCAGCCGGCCGTCCTGTACACCCCAGCCCATCGCGTCCTGGGGGTGGATTTCGACGAACGGCTCGGCACTGTGATCGGCGAGCTTCGGCGATTTGCCGGTGCGCGTCATGGTGTGCCAGTGATCACGCACGCGACCGGTGTTGAGAATCATCGGCCAGTCGTCGTTGGTGCTGTGGGCCGGTGCGCGCGGCATCAGCGCGATGAAGCGGGCCTTGCCGTCCTCATGTGCATAGACCCCATCGGCAAACAGGCGCGGCGTGTCGGCAAGCGATGTGCGCAGCGGCCAGCGCAGCGCCGGCAGGCTGTGGTAACCGTCGGCATCGATGCCCGCCAGCGCACCGATATCGAACATCCTGCGTACTGCCGGGCGGAAGCCGCTCAGGCCAGCATGTTCGGCAAAGATCTGATGTGCGGTGGTGTAGTCAAAACCCTCGGCAAAACCCATGCGCTGCGCGCACTGTGCCAGCGCCCACCAGTCCGGCCTGGCCTCGCCTGGCGGCGGCAGGAAGCTGCGCTGCCGGGAGATGCGGCGGTCGGAGTTGGTCACCGTGCCGTCTTTCTCGCCCCAGGCCAGCGCCGGCAACAGCACATGGGAGAGATCGGCGGTATCGGTACGTGCCATCACTTCGGAGACCACCACCAGCGGGCATTTGCCGAGTGCCTCCCGCACGCGATCGGCGTCCGGCAGGCTGACCACCGGATTGGTGGCGATGATCCACACCGCCTTGACGGTGCCGGCATGAATCGCCTCGAACAGCTCGACGGCTTTCAGGCCAGGCTTGTCGGCGATGACCGGCGAACGCCAGAAGTCCTGCACCAGTGCGCGGTGGGTGGCATTGCCGAGTTCCAGATGCGCGGCGAGCATGTTGGCCAGCCCGCCGACCTCGCGGCCCCCCATCGCATTGGGCTGGCCGGTGATGGAAAACGGCCCTGCGCCCGACCTGCCGATGCGGCCGGTGTAGAGGTGGCAGTTGATGATGGCATTGACCTTGTCGGTGCCGCTGCTGGACTGGTTGACGCCCTGCGAGAAGGCGGTGACCACTTTTTCGGTGCGCGCCCACAGCGCATAGAACTGCCGCAGCTTTTCTTCCGACAGCTTGCAGGCGCGCGCGACGTGGGCAAGCGAACCGCCGGTCTGCATGGCGACTGCCACCGCCTTGTCCGCGCCTTCGGTGTGGGCTTCGACAAAATCCGCATCCATCACGCTGTGCTCATGCAGCCAGGCCAGCAGGCCATTGAACAGCTGCACATCGCTGCCGGGAGCGAGCGGCAGATGCAGGTCGGCGAGTTCGCAGGTGGCGGTGTGGCGCGGGTCGATCACCACGATCTGCATCGCGGGCCGCGTCTTCTTGGCTGCAACCAGGCGCTGGAACAGAACCGGGTGGCACCAGGCAGTGTTGCTGCCGACCAGCACGACGAGGTCGGCTTCTTCAAAATCTTCGTAGCAACCGGGCACCAGGTCTTCGCCGAAAGCGCGCTTGTGGCCTGCGACGGCGGAAGACATGCACAGCCGCGAATTGGTGTCGATGTTGGCACTGCCGATATAGCCCTTCATCAACTTGTTGGCGACGTAGTAGTCCTCGGTGAGCAGCTGACCGGAGACATAGAACGCAACCGCATCGGGGCCGTGTTCGGCGATGGTTTTCAGAAAGCCCTCGGCGACGGTTTCCAGGGCCTGATCCCAGCTGGCGCGATGGATTTCTCCGTCGCGGCGCAGCTGCGGGTAGAGCAGCCGGTCTTCCAGCCCCACCGTCTCGCCCAGCGCCGAACCTTTCACGCACAGCCGTCCCAGGTTCGCGCCGTGATCGGGATCGCCCGCGATCTCGACGCTGCCGTCGGGCTTCGGTGTCGCCAGCACGCCGCAACCCACCCCGCAGTAGGGGCAGGTCGTGCAGATGGTTTTCAGCGCAGCAGCACCGCCGTCGCTCATGCGGCCTGTGCCTCTGGCGCTGGCGGGTTACGCCTATCAGTCGTAGTGATGCTCAGGCGCCTGGCCGCATTCGCGTTGCCGTCGATCCCGTCGTTGGCGGGGGCCTCGACAGGTCGCTCAAGCGGCTGCTCGCAAAACTGGCGACCAAACACCAGCTTGTTGCGCCAGTGGCCAAGCTGCGCTTTCTGCTGGATCAGCTCGGTGTACCAGCCGCCATCGCGGGTATCACCCACCAGCACCGCGCCGTCGAGCCGGCCCTCCCGCAGGACCAGTTTTTTGTAGATGCCGCGCTTGGGGTCGCGGAAGACCAGCTCCTCGCTGCCTTCACCACCCTGGAAATTGCCGGCCGAGAACAGATCGATCCCGGTCACCTTGAGCTTGGTGGAAACCACCGAGCCTTGGTAGGCGACGGTTGAGGCGCGGGCGAGATGCTCGGCGCAGACCGCAGCCTGCTCCCACAGGGGGGCGACCAGCCCGTAGCAGACCTTGCGATGCTGGGCACATTCACCGACGGCGTAGATGTTCGGATCGCTGCTGCGCAGCGCATCATCGACCACGATACCGCGCTCGCAATCCAGGCCGCTGGCCTTGGCCAGCGCCGCATTGGGAATGATGCCGGCGGCCATCACCACCAGATCGGCGGGAAGCTCGCGACCGTCCTTGAAACGCACCGCCTCGACGCGTTCGGTGCCGAGCAACTCGGCAGTAGCGGCCGCAAGCAAAAACCGCAGACCGCGTGATTCGAGGCTTTTCTGCAGCAGTGCGGCCGCCGGCTTGTCGAGCTGTCGCTCCATCAGCGAGTCCATGAGGTGGACGACGCTCACCGTCATGCCGCGCTTCGCCAGGCCGTTGGCAGCTTCCAGCCCCAGCAGGCCACCGCCGATCACCACCGCGTGGCTGTAGGTGCGACTGGCGCTGAGCATGGTGTCGACGTCGGCAATGTCACGAAAGGCGATCACGCCCGGCAGCTCCCTGCCCGGCACCGGCAGCACGAACGGTTTCGAGCCGGTGGCGAGCAGCAGGCGCTCGTAGCCCGCCACCACGCCCCTGGACGAAGTGACGGTTTTCGCCTCACGGTCGATGGCGACCACCGCGTCGCCGGTGATGAGCCTGATGCCGTTCGCGGCGTACCACGAAGGTGGGTGGGTGATGATGTCGGCGATCTGTTTCTCGCCTGCCAGTACCGGTGAGAGCTGGATACGGTTGTAGTTGCCGTGCGGTTCTTCGCCGAAAACGGTGATCTCGTAGCGGTCGGGTGCACGCTTCAACAGTTCTTCCAGCGTGCGGACGCCTGCCATGCCGTTGCCGACCAGAATCAGGCGCGGCTTCATTCGACACCACCGACGAACACCTGCCCCTCGGCTACGCGCACGGCGTAGACCGCTACCCGCAGACCTTCCTCCTCCAGACACTGGCCTGTCTTCAGGTCGTAGTGATTCTTGTAGACCGGCGAGGCCACCACCGGCACACCCGCGAGGTCGCCCAGCAGGCCGCGCGACAGCAGGTTGGCACGCGACTTCGGCTCGTAGTTGTCGAGCGCGAACACGCCCTCGTCAACGCCCTGGGTCGACACCAGCCGGAACACCGCGACCTGTGCGCTGCCCACCTTGGCGCAGACACCGCAGTTGGGCACGATGGTTTCCAGGGCGCAGACATAGGTCCAGCGTACCGGCCGGGTCATGTCGCGGACTCCAGCAGCACCGGAATCTCCGCGAGCGCATTGCGCGGCTTGATCTGCCCGCGCTCATCGACGAACTGGATATTGCCGTCGCTCTCCTGCGAGTTGACGAAGTGGCGGAAGCGCCTGAGCGTGGTCTCATCGTTGATCGCCTTCTTCCACTCGCATTCGTAGGTATCGACCAGGCCCTGCATCTCGGTTTCCAGCTCCGCCGCGATCCCCAGCGAATCCTCGCAGACCACTTTTCTGATGTAGTCGATGCCGCCTTCGAGATTGTCGAGCCAGGTACTGGTGCGCTGTAGCCGATCCGCGGTACGGATGTAGAACATCAGGAAGCGGTCGATGTACTGCACCAGCGTCGCGTCGTCGAGGTCGATGGCGAGCAGCGAGGCGTGGCGCGGCTTCATGCCGCCATTGCCGGAGACGAAAAGGTTCCAGCCTTTCTCGGTGGCGATGATGCCGACGTCCTTGCTCTGCGCCTCTGCGCATTCGCGGGTGCAGCCCGACACCGCGAGCTTGATCTTGTGGGGACTGCGCAGACCGCGATAACGCTCCTCGATCCGGATCGCCATGCCGACCGAGTCCTGAACGCCGAAGCGGCACCAGTTGCTGCCGACACAGCTCTTCACCGTGCGCATCGACTTGCCGTAGGCGTGGCCGCTCTCAAAGCCGGCATCGACCAGTTCCTTCCAGATCAGCGGCAGCTGCTCGACGCGCGCGCCGAACAGATCGATGCGCTGGCCGCCGGTGATCTTGGTGTAGAGGTTGTAGCGTTTGGCGACGTGGCCGATGGTGATCAGCTTGTCGGGCGTGATCTCGCCGCCCGGAATGCGTGGCACCACGCTGTAGGTGCCGTCCTTCTGCAGATTGGCGAGGTAGTAGTCGTTGGTGTCCTGACTCGCCTGGTGCTTCGGATGCAGGATGTGCTCATTCCACACCGAGGCCAGGATGCTGGCGACTGCCGGCTTGCAGATGTGACAGCCGCGACCCTGGCCATGCCGGGTGATGGCGGCGTCGAAACTCTTGATACCGTCGATTTTGACGAGATGGAACAGGCCCTGCCGCGAGTGCTTGAAGTGCTCGCAGAGATGGTTGTCGACAGTCACGCCGCGTGACCTGAGTTCAGCATCCAGCACCTGCTTCACCAGCGGCGCGCAGCCGCCGCAGGTGGTGCCGGCTTTGGTGCATTTCTTGAGCGCACCGATCGAGGTGTTGCCGGCATCGATCGCGGTGCAGATCGCGCCCTTGCTGACGTTGTTGCAGGAGCAGATGGTGGCCGATGCGGGCAGCAGGTCGACGCCGAGGCCCTTCTTCGCAGCACCTTCACGCGCCGGCAGAATCAGCTCTTCCGGGTGCGCCGGCAGCTCAATGGCGTTGAGCGCGAATTGCAGGAGATTGCCGTAGTCCTCGGCCTCGCCGACCAGCACCGCACCGAGCAGGGTCTTGCTGTCGGCACTGACCACCAGCTTCTTATAGATACCGGCCACTTCATCGCTGAACACGTAGTTGAGCGCGTCGGGTGTGGCGGCATGGGCATCGCCTATGCTCGCTACATCGACCCCCATCAGCTTCAGCTTGGTGGACATGTCGGCACCGAGAAAGGTCACCTCGGTGTTGCCGCTGACCGCCTTCGCAGCGATCTCCGCCATCTGGTAGCCGGGAGCGACCAAGCCATAGATCTTTTTCTCCCACAGCGCGCATTCGCCGATGGCGTAGACGCTCGCATCGGAGGTGCGGCAGTGGTTGTCGATGCAGATGCCGCCGCGCTCGCCGATCAGCAGGCCTGCGCCGCGCGCCAGTTCGTCGCGCGGCCGGATGCCGGCCGAGAACAGGATGAGGTCGGTATCGAGATGTCCGCCATCGGCAAACACCATGCGGTGGTGTGTGGTTTCGCCGTCGATCCCCGCGCCATCGCGCGGGCAATCGATAATCTCCTTGGTGTTCTTCTGGGTGTGCACGGTGACGCCGAGCTGCTCGATCTTGCGGCGCAAGAGCCGCCCGCCGAGATCGTCGATCTGCACGGCCATCAGGCGCGGCGCGAACTCGACGACGTGAGTGACGAGGCCCAAGTCCTTCAGTGCCTTGGCGGCTTCCAGCCCGAGCAGGCCGCCGCCGACGACGGTGCCGATCTTCGAGAGCCTGGCCGAGGCGGCAATCGCCTCGAGGTCCTCGATGGTGCGATAGACCAGGCAATGCGGGCGATCCTTGCCGGGCAGCGGCGGCACGAAGGGATAGGAGCCGGTGGCGAGTACCAGCGCGTCGTAAGCCAGCACGCGGCCCTTGGTGGTGGTGAGTATCTTGGCAGCGCAATCGACGGCAGCAGCACCTTCGCCCAAGTTCAGTGTGTAGCCGGTGCTGGCAAAGAAATCATCCGGCGTCAGCGATAATTGCTCGGCCGTGGTGCCCGTGAAGTAGCTGGAAAGATGTACTCGATCGTAGGCGGGGCGCGGCTCTTCACAGAGCACCTCGACATCCCAGCCCTGCCCCTGGGCATGCAACTGCTCCAGAAATTTCTGGCCGACCATGCCGTGACCAACCAGCACCAATTTGGGGCGTGCGGCAGCACTCATCACAGTAAAACTCCAGGCGATCACGATTGCAGGCAAAAAAAAGGGCTCGGCCCGGCAGCTGTTCATCCAGCTGACTGGGGCGAGACACCTTTATCTCGTGCGCACTTTCGTAGTGCGCGATGGCACCGTCGTTGGCGCCAGCCTTGATTCAAGCAATGCTCATGCCATGCCTGCCGGATCGGCGCCGGCAGCGTCCATCAGGCGATCCGCGGGCAGCATGATCTGTCCGCTCTCGCCGGCGAGCAGATAGGGCGCCGGATGCACGCCTTCGATCTTTTCGTCCGCCAGCGGCAGCGGCTCGCCGAGTGTGCGGGCCACGCCACGGTAGAGATCAGGGCGGCAGGATGTGAGTGCGCGCTCAAGGTCGGCGCCGACCGGAAGATGCTGCCAGCGCTGCATCTGTGCGAGCAGCCAGCGACTGTGCGAGCGCCAGGGGAACCCGGCCAGCCCACTGTGAAAGCGCAGGGTTTTCAGCTCCGCCTCGATCAGTGCGACTGAAACATGCGGCATCACCGTGTACTGCAGCCAGCCTGCGGCCTGCGGGTGATGGCTGGGGTCGTCAAGCCAACGCCCTGCTGCAATCAGTGCCCGCAGCAACGCAGCCAGGGTGGCGGGATTGGCCTCGGCAAAAGGCTGGGTCACCGCAAAGACTTTCTCAGGCCCGCCGTTCCAGAACTGGCGCTTGTCGAACAGCACCCTTGCCACGCCACGCGAGGCGGCGAGCGCGGGCCAGGGTGAACCGACCCAGGCGCCGTCAATGCGGCCCTGTTCAAGCTGCTCCACCATCAATGGCGGCGGCACGGTAACCACGTTGAGGTCACGTTCCGGACGCAGGCCGACGCTGCCCAGCCAGTAGCGCAGATCGTAGTGATGGGTGCTGTAGGGATACACGTGCGCCAGCGTCGGCGGCGAACGACTGCCACGTTCGGCCTCGACCAGACGCCGCATCGCGGCGGCCCATTCGAACGGCGTGGCATGCGGGTGCGCACCCTGTTCGCACAGGCGCGCGTAGAGATCGGGCGTCACGCAAAAGCCACTGCCGCCCTGGCTCAGAGCCGCAACGGTGAGGATGGAGGTATCGACCGGGTCCAGCCCGACTGCCGCCGCCAGCGGCATCGGGGCGAGCAGCGCGGCGCCGTCGCTGCGGCCGGCGGCAAGCTTGTCGCGGATCGCTGCCCAGGAGCGCTCGGCGCTGAGTTGCACGCTCAATCCTTCCCGGGCGAAGAAGCCGACGGCTTCGGCAACCACCAGGGGGGCCGAGTCGGTCAGTGGCATCACGCCGAGCGTGAGATTGACCTGTTCCGGGGCAGCGAAATTCTGGTTCATAGCAAGTCCGCAGCGGCAATCACGGCGCGTGCGGCGTCTCCGATTTTCAGGTTGCGATCCATCGCCGCCTTGCGCAGCTGCTCGTAGGCCTGCTCCTCGGTCAGCGCCCGGCGCGACATCATCAGGCCCTTGGCACGATCGATGTCGCGCCGGTCGGCGAGCCGGCTCTTGGCCTCGTCGAGTTCACGACGCACAGCCTGATGCTCGGCAAAGCGGGCGATGGCGACTTCCATCACCGGTTGCAGGCGCGAGGCGCTGAGGCCGTCGACCACATAGGCGCAGACGCCGGCGCGCATGGCACGGCGGATGCTCTCGACATCGCTCTTGGCGGCGAACAGCGCCATCGGCATCGGGTCGTCGCGGTTGATCTGCGCCAGTGACTCCAGCATGTCGCGGCCGGGCGAATCGACGTCGATCAGCACGATCTCCGGTCGACACTCGCGGGTGGCGGCCAACAGGTCATCGCTGGTGCTGCGCCTTGCCACCACCTCGTGCCCACCGCCACGCAGGGCAGACTCGAGCATGTCGAGTCGTTGGGCATCGTTGTCCACCAGCATCACACGCATTGGGGCCTATCGTTACGGGCTGAGGCTCGACAAGCAAGACAGATGCCAGCGGCCCGTTGACGGGCTGTACAGCGGCTAGCGAAACAGCCGACCGGCCTCAGTCGATGCTGTCCCGCAGCCGTTGCAAGGCAGCACGATAGTCCTTTGGCGCAAACCGCTCGCGGTGGCGCACGGCGGCGAATAGCGCATCAATCGCCTTCCGCTGTTTCTTGCCGGCACCGATGCCACGCCGGCTCAGCGTATCGCTGACCACCACCGCTGCCATGGCGGCCTGTTCGGCGGCCATGAAATTATTGGCCTGCGGCGAATCGCCGGTGGCGGCGATGGCCCGCAGCAGGGCCTTGAGCTGTGCGGCATCGAGTTGCCGGCCGCTGACCAGCGGCAACACCTGCTGGCGCAGCAGCACCCGCGCGGCGCGCGCCGCCGCCCGCAGCGGCAGGGTGCCGGACTGGCTGGCGGCCTGCAGTTCCAGCGTGCTGCGATGCCAGCGGCTGGCGCTGTCGGGTGCGGCAACCTCAAGCCAGAGTCCGAGCCAGTACAGCGAGGCATCAGCCAGCGAGGGCGCGCCGGGCTCGGTGCCGGCGCTGCGATCCGGCAGCCAGCGGCCCTGACTCATCGGATGGTGGCAGGCGTCGCAATCGAAATAGACCAGTTCCGGGAACAGGCCCTGCCCCAGCTGCCCGGACTCCAGGCTGCGCAAAAGGCTATCTGCCGCCATCGCCTGGCCCACTGCCCAGTCGCGGGCCGAATCCTGCGCGCCCTTGCGGGCAGCGTAGTCGGCGTCGCGATCATGGTGCGAGGGCTGCAGCGAGGTGAAGGTATCCAGTTCGAACAGCAGTGCCGGATGCCCGGCCGCCATCATGGCGTGACTAATCGGATGCTCCTGGTCACCCTGATGACAGCTCAGGCACAGGCTGGCGCGGGTCTCTGGCTGCCAGAGCGGTGTCATGCCGAGGCTGATTTTCTGCTCCAGGCTCAGGCCGGGTTTGGTGTGCGGCGCCAGCCAGCGTTCCGACCCGCCATGGCAGGCCTCGCAGCCGATGCCGTCGCTGGCCAGCCAGCGCTCGCCGCGCTGCGGGGCGGCGACCACCTCGGCATGACAGCCGAGACACTGCGGCGCCTGCTCCGGCCTGATGCCGAGCGCCTCGCCGATCCGGCGCGACTGCTCGCTGCCCAGGGTGGCCGTGGCGCGGGTGTGCGCGTCCCGCTGCTGCCAGATGAAATATTCGTCACGGCGGATGCCGCTCTCGCCCATGGGGTGGGTGACCGCATGGCAGGTACCACCGGCGCAACTCGCCACGCCCTCGTGGCGGTCTGCAGCATCGGCGCCGGCACTGACCAGCAGCAAAGCCAGCAGCAGAGCGCGGCAGGCGCGCAGATGCAGGGCAGACGCGGCAGCATCGAATCGTTTCATCGCAGTCGTATTCAGCATTGCAAGATCGCCTCCGATGACGCTGTGCGCTGCCAACCAGTTCTCACCCCCAGACCCCGGTACTGCTGTCAAACCATCAAAACGCGTGACATCCGTCTGCAAGAAGCGGCATATTCTGCACACGATTCTAAGCTTGCCGCACGATTCTAAGCTCGCCTCACAAAAGAGCTACTGTCAGGAAAGGAAGCCATGCCAAGCATCGAAGTGCCTCGCGTCAAGATTGTCGTGGTGGGCTCGGGGCCGGCCGGCCTCTCTGCGGCGGCCAGAGCCGCCGAGCTGAAGATTCCGCACCTGCTGCTCGAAGCCGAGCCGCATCTTTCGCACACCATCCATCGCTACCAGAAAGGCAAGCACGTGATGGCCGAACCCGGCTCGCTGCCGCTGCGCGCGACCACGCCGTTCACCGCTGGCAAGCGCGAGCAGGTGCTTTCCGCCTGGGACGCCTCTGCACGGCGGCTGGGCGTGGCGGTTCGCCATGGGGCGAAAATCGAGGCGATTGCCGGACAGCAAGGCAGCTTCGTGCTCACCACCGACAGCGGCGAGCGGATCGGGGCCGAATACGTGGTGCTGGCGATCGGCCTGCAGGGCAACCTCCGCAAGCTCGACTGCGAGGGCGAAGACCTCGACCTGGTGCAATACCAGCTCGATGACCCCGACGAATATCGCGGCGAAGGCATCGTGGTGGTCGGTGCCGGCGATGCGGCCATCGAGAACGCACTGGCGCTCGCCGAACACAACCGGGTGAGCATCGTCAACCGGCGCGACGAGTTCGACCGCGCCAAGGCCGACAACAACCAGGCCATCTGCAAGGCCATCGCCGACGGCCGCATTGCCCACATCAGCAATGCCGCCGTGGCCTCGGTGCAACAGCAGCGTCCCGGCCAGGGCCTGATCGTGCTCAACACCGCGCACGGCCGGGCCGAGATCATCTGCAACCGGGTCATCGCCCGCCTGGGTGCCACGCCGCCTCGCAAGTTCGTGCAGAACTGCGGCGTCGAGTTTCCCAGCGAGGATCCGGCGGCGGTACCGGCGGTGTCTCCGCATTACGAAAGCAATGTGCCGGGCCTCTACATCATCGGCGCGCTGGCCGGTTTCCCGCTGATCAAGCAGGCGATGAACCAGGGCTACGAGGTGGTCGAGTTCATCGAAGGCCGCTCGCCGGAACCCGCCGACACGCCGCTGCTGGCCGCCAAGTTCAGGCCGATGGCGGGCTTCACCACGGTGGACGCCGCCATCGCCCGAATCCGAGAGCGGGTGCCGATCTTGAGTCCGCTGACACCGCTGCAACTGCGCGAGTTCCTGCTCGATTCCGAAGTGCGGGTAGTCAAGGCTGGCGCGCTGGTGTTCAGCCGCAACGACTACAGCGACAGCTTCTATTCGGTGCTCGATGGCGGCGTGGACATCGCGGTGGACGCCAAAGACGCCAGCAAAAGCGTCGCGCTGGCGACCGGCCAGTTCTTCGGCGAAATGAGCCTGATCTCCGGCCGTCGCCGCAGCGCCACGGTGCGCGCGGGCAGCCAGGGAGCGGTGCTGATCGAGACGCCGCGCGGCTCGATGAACAAGCTCATCGCCAGTGTCGCGGCGGTGAAGCGGGTGCTGGACGAGACTTTTTTGCTGCGCATCATTCAGGCGCGCATCGCGCCGGGTCTGGATGCCGCCGCCCTGCAGGGCGTGGTGGCCAGCGCCACTGTCGGCCGCTACCGGTCGGGCGACATCCTGTTTGCCGAGAACGACGCTGGCGATTTCCTGCATCTGATCCGCAAGGGCTCGGTGACCGTCTCGCGCCAGCTCGATGGTCGCGAGACGGTGCTGGCCTATGTGCCTGCCGGCCAGTACGTCGGCGAGATGGCCCTGCTCACCGACCTGCCGCGCACTGCCACCGTCAAGGCGGCGATTGCCACCGAAACCATCAAGTTGAAGGGTGCCGACTTCAAGGCGCTGCTGGCAGCGCATCCGGCGCTGAAGGCGCGGGTCAATGAAACCCTGATGCAGCGGGTGGTCGCCAATACTTCGACGCGCACCGAAAACAGCCGCGGCGGCATCGTCCAGTTCCTGATGAGTCAGGGTGTGGGCGAGGCTACCGACGTGCTGCTGATCGACGAGAACCTCTGCGTGGCCTGCGACCACTGCGAAAAAGCCTGCGCCGACACCCACGGCGGCATCTCGCGGCTCGACCGCGAGGCGGGGCCGAGCTACGCGCAACTGCACATTCCCACCTCCTGCCGGCATTGCGAGCATCCGCATTGCATGAAGGACTGCCCGCCGGATGCGATCCGCAGGTCTCCCGGTGGCGAGGTCTTCATCACCGATGCCTGCATCGGCTGCGGCAATTGCGAAAAGAACTGTCCTTACGGCGTGATCCAGATGGGCACCACGGCACCCAAGCAGCCCAGCCTGGTGAGCTGGCTGCTGTTTGGCGGCAAGGAGCCGGGCAATACGCCGGTGACCGTGACCAAGGGTGCGGTGAAAACCGCAGTGAAGTGCGACATGTGCAAGGACTTAGGCAGCGGCCCGGCCTGCGTGCGTGCCTGCCCTACCGGTGCTGCGATCCGGGTCTCGCCAGAAAAGTTCCTGCAGATGACCCAGGAAACCAGCTGATGGCCAAGGTCCTGCCGGAATCCGCCCATCAGGGCTTTTTGCGCCACGCCGGCTTCCGCTGGGCGAAGTTCGCCCTGCTGCTGTGCGGGGCGAGCATTGCGGCGTATCTCTGGCATCAGCCGCTGGAAGGTGCCAACGGCGGTACCTGGCTGGGCTACACCCTGGGCGGCATCGGTGCGGCACTGGTGCTCTGGCTGCTGTGGCTGGGGGTGCGCAAACGCCGCTACCGCTCGGCAGTCGGCACGGTGAAAGGCTGGACTTCGGCACACATCTACCTCGGGCTGTCGCTGATCGTCGTCGCCAGCCTGCATTGCGGTTTCCAGTTCGGACTCAACATCCACACGCTCAGCTATGTGCTGATGGTGATGGTGGTGATCAGCGGCCTGTGGGGGCTGGTGGCCTACGAGCGTCTGCCCGGCCAGATCTCCCGCCTGCGCGAGGGCAGCACCCGCGAGGCTTGGATCGAGGAAGTGTTCGACCTCAACGAACAGTCGATCCGGCTGGCTGACAAGATGGGACCAGAAGTACATCAGCGGATCGTCGCCTCCGCCGACAAGCTGCGCCTGGGCGGCAGTCTGCGGCAGCAGTTGCGGCGGCACGGTCGGTCAAAGGATCGCGAGGTGCTGCGGGCGCTGCTCGAACAGCAGACCAGCTCCGGCAAGCGGAAAGCCGCCGCTCCGCAAGCACAGAGCACCATGATCTTCATGGCTGGCCAGCTGCCGGATGCGGCTGGCGCAGAGGAGGGCCCGCGCATCCAGCAGCTGCTGGACATCCTCGCCAGGCGCAACGAGCTGGTCGCCCGCATCAACCGCGACGTCAGCCTGCATGCACAGCTGCAACTGTGGCTGCTGTTTCATGTACCGCTCAGTCTGGCGCTGCTGGCCGCGCTGATCGCGCATGTGGTCAGCGTGTTTTTCTACTGGTAGGGCCATGAAAATCCTGCTCAAGGCGGCACCGCACCCCGGTGCACCGGCCACCGAAAAAATACTGGAGGTCGCCAGCCTGCGCATCGGCCGCGGCGCCGACCAGGACTTGCAGCTCACCGACCTGCGGGTGGCGCTCTGCCATGCCGAAATCACCAGCCGCAAAGGCCTGCTGGGCACCAGTTACCGCATCGATACCAAGGCCCGGCTGGGGCTGTGGATCAATGGCAGACCGAGCAACGGTGCGGCCCTCGGCATCGGCGACGTGGTCGATGTCGGCCGCCACCGCCTGACCGTGATCAAGCCGGCAGCGGGCGTCGATCTGGCGCTCGGCATCGTCGACCGTCAGGCGCCGCACGAAGAACGCAGCGCGCGCCGCAGGGCACTCAAGCTGACGCTGCAGGACAGCGGCTGGTCGCGGCGTCCCTGGGCCTGGCTGCTGTTCCTGGCGGTGCTGGTGCCGGGTCTGCTGTTGCCGGTCTGGCTGAGCAGCACGCCCTCGCCGACCGCTGCACCGGTGAGCCGCGAGCATCTGCCGCAAGCTCAGCCGGGATTCGACATCCTGTGGAGCTCCGGGCCACTGAGCAGTGCCCACCACGTGCTGCAGAACGACTGCACCGCCTGCCATCGCAAGCCTTTCGAGCAGGCCAACGATGCCAGCTGCCGCGGCTGCCACCAGCCTTTGCCGGAACATGCCAGCAGCACCGAAGTGCTGCAGCAGCTGCCCTTCGCGGCGCAGCAATGCACCGACTGCCACCGCGAACACAACGGACTGAGTGGACTGATTCCGCGCGACAATCAGGCCTGCACCGGCTGCCATGCCGAACCGGCGCAGCTGCCCGGTCGCAAGCTCGAGACGGTGCGCGACTTCAGCAAGACCCATCCGGTGTTCAGCCTGAGCCTCGCCCGCCGGCAAGGTGATGGTTTCATCTGGCAGGAGATCGCCCAGAACCGGCCGGAGGCGAAGCGGCAGGACACCGGCCTGAAGTTTCCCCACCAGCTGCATCTGGCCGCCAAGGGCATCGACGCGCCAGACGGCATCAAGAAGCTCGACTGCAGTGACTGCCACACCGCCAATGCCGACCGCAGCGGCTTTCTGCCGGTGACCATGCAGCAGCATTGCGCCAGCTGCCACCGTCTGGATTTCGATGCCGCCGACCCCAGCCGCGAGCTGCCACATGGCAAGCCGGAACAGGCCGTGCGCATTGTCAGGGACTACTACGCGGCGATTGCGCTCAGCGGTCGTGCGCCGCCGCCGCCGGTGGCGAACAGCGGTGGCCCGCGCCAGCGCCCCGACCAACCGCCCTCCACCCTGCCCGCCATCGGCCGCACCACCGCCTGGGCGAATGCCAAGGCCGACATCGCGCTGCGCGATGTGTTCGAGCGGCGCACCTGTTTCTACTGCCACGTGGTCAGCAAGGATGGGCCGGCGGAAAGCCCCTGGCGCATCGCGCCGGTTGCCGCCCAGCAGACGGCGCTCAACGGGGCGGTGTTCCCACACTCCGCCCACAGCACCGAAACCTGCGGCAGCTGCCACGATGCCAAGGCCTCGAAACATTCGGAAGACGTGCTGCTGCCGGACATCGGCCGCTGCCGGGATTGCCATGGCGACACCGGCTCGATGAAAGAGACACCTTCCAGCTGCCAGTCCTGCCATGGCTATCACAGCCATCTGCTGGAAGTCGCCGCTGCGCCGGCCACCGCCGCCGCTGCGGAGAAGCCGAGATGAATCGCGTCGGTATCGCGCTTGCCGTCCTGTCGCTCGCGGGCTGCGGTAGCGGTGGCATCGACAGCACTGCCTGCACCGGCAGCTGTGGTGGCGCGCTGCCGGCGCGGCTGGAGGTCAGCGACGTGCAGCTGGTGATCTCGCAAGCCGTGGCGGAGGCGCAGGCGCGCAATGCCAAGGCGACTATCGCGGTGGTGGATCGGGTCGGCAATGTGCTCGGCGTGTTCCGCATGAGCGGTGCGGACGTCGGCATCCGCATCGACTCCGGCAGCGGCGTCGGCGGCGGGCTTGAAGGCATCAGCGTGATTCCGGATTCACTGGCGGCGATCAGCAAGGCCATCACCGGCGCCTATCTGTCCACCGAGGGCAATGCCTTCAGCACCCGCACAGCGAGCCAGATCGTCCAGCAGTTCTTCAATCCGGGCGAGTTCCGGCAACCGGGCGGGCCCCTGTTCGGCGTGCAGTTTTCGTCGCTGGCCTGCTCCGATCTGGTCCGCAGGCTGTCGGCCACGCGCCCCTCGGCAGGCCCGCAGCGCAGCCCTCTCGGGCTCGCTGCCGATCCCGGCGGTTTCCCGCTCTACCGGGGCGGCGTGATGGTTGGCGGCGTCGGCGTGATCGCCGACTCGCGCTACGGCGCAGACCTCGACGTGCGCGATACCGACAGCGACCTGGACGAGCTGATTGCACTGGCGGCACAACGCGGCTACCAGCCGCCGGACGACCGCCGCGCCGATCGCATCACCGTCGACGGCAAGACCCTTCGCTACAGCGACGCGAGCAGCGCAGATTTGTTGAGCTCGACCACTGCCACCCCCAGCTTCGCCAGCCTCGATGGCAGTGCCGGGGTCCGACTCGCGGTGCGTGGTTACACCGCCGGCGGCGACAGCAGCCTGAAGGCCGGCACCCGTTTCGGACTGCCGGAATCGGGCGTACGTCCGGCCAGCAACCCGGCGCTGTTGGCGCTGGATGGTTTCGTGCTGGTGGATGACGGCAACGGCGAGCGGTTCGCGCCCAGACCCGGCAGCGATGCCGCCAGCCTTGGCGGTACGGCGCCGCTCGCCGTCGCCGAGGTACAGGTGGTGCTGGAGGAAGCCCTGAAAATCGCCAATCGCGCCCGCGCCCAGATCCGTCGCCCGCTGTCCTCGCAGGTGCGGGTGACGATTTCCGTCAGCGATACCTTTGGCGCTGTGCTGGGCGTGGTCCGGAGCCGCGACGCGCCGCTGTTCGGCACCGATGTGTCGCTGCAGAAGGCGCGCAGTGTTGCCTTCTTCAGCAACCCCGCTGCCGCTGCCGACCTCGCTGCCACGCCAGATACGCAGTACCTCGCCAATGGCGAAACCGCGCGCATTGCCGACTACCTGCCGGCCTATCGCAGCTTCTTCAGCCAGCCCAACGCCCTCGCCGACGGCGCTTACGCCTATGGCAACCGCAGCATCGGCAATGCCGCGCGGCCGTATTTTCCCGACGGCATCCCGGACGGCGGCGAGCATGGACCGCTGTCGAAAACCATCAGCCGCTGGAGCATCTTCTCCACCGGGCTGCAGCTGGATCTCGCCAACTCCGCCATCATCAGACATGCCGTCTTCGTGCTCGGCGGCGGCAGCGACGTGACCCCGGGCAGCTGCACGGCAATGCCGGCGGCACCGGGCACGACAATGTCGCGGCTCGGCAACGGCCTGCAGATTTTTGCCGGCGGCGTGCCGATCTATCGCGGCAGCCGGCTGGTTGGCGGCATCGGCATCTCCGGCGATGGCATCGACCAGGACGACATGGTGGCTTTTCTTGGTCTGCACAATGCCGGCGTCCGGCTGGGCGGGGCCATCGGCCACGCCCCGGCCGCCAGCCGCGCCGATACCATCGACCGCGCCGGCAGCCGCCTGCGCTACGCGCAATGTCCGCAGGCGCCCTTTCTCGACAGCGACGAGCAGCGTCCATGCGAGGGCAAGTGAAACTGGCACTCGGCCTGCTGCTGCTGCCCTCGCTGCTGCTGGCTGCAAAAGCGCAGGAGCCGGCCACCGGCGCCACCCGGAAAGCCTCTCTCCAGAATCTCCGGCTGAGCTCGTCACTGAGCCTGCCTGCCAGCGAGCGCCGTCGCCCGGATCGCGACGCCCCTGCCGCCGGCAGGCGGCGAACCGAAGCGCCGCCGGATCTCAACGCCCGCTCCGGCCTGTACCCGGTACGGCCAGTCGAAAGCTGGCAGGCGAGCCAGGGCGCGCCGGTGCCGGACCGCTGGCGGCTGGTCAGCAATCTGGGCCTGCTGGAAGATCAGATCGTCAATCCCTACACGCAGAACACGCTGAAAGGCGACAAGCCGATCCGCGGCCACGACGAGTTCCTGGTGGTGTCGGTGATTTCCGACACCGTGTTCGAGCCGCGCAGCGTGCCAACGCCGGTGTCGCCGCAGGCACCGGACCGCGCGCAGGCCAATGGCATCTTCGGCGGCGATACCCAGAACGCGTTGCTGAGCAGCGTGATTCTGAGTCTGGTGTATCTGAAGGGCGACACCACCTTCCGGCCGCCTGATATCGAGCTGCACTACACCCCGGTGTTCAACTTCAACCATGCGCACGTGCAGGAGAACCGCGCACTGCGGGTTGACCCGCGCGAATCCACCACCCGCCGCGAGACCTTCATCGGCACCCAGGAGCTGTTCGCAGACTTTCACCTGCGCAATGTCAGCGACCGCTTCGACTTCGACTCGGTGCGCTTTGGTATCCAGCCGATCTCGCTCGATTTTCGCGGCTTCCTGTTTCAGGACCTGCCGATCTCCGTGCGGCTGTTCGGCACCCGCGACAACAACCGCTGGCAGTACAACCTGCTGTGGGCGCGGCGGCTGGAGAAAGACACCAACTCCGGCCTCAACGCCATCAACCGCACGCCGCGCGAAGACGATGTCTTCGCCGCCAATATTTTTCGACAGGACTGGCCGGTGCTGGGCTTCACCAGCCAGGCCGTGGTGGCGCACAACCGCAACCGCGAGGGTGGTGATTTCTTCCACGACCGCAATGGCTTTCTCGCACGCCCGGCTTCATTGGGCAGCGAGCGCGGCCGCAATTACCAGGTGAGCTATTTCGGACTCAACGGTGATGGCCACTTCGGCCGCGACAATCTCACCGTATCGGCCTATCTCGCGGCAGGCGACGAGTCGCGCGGCGTGTTCAAGGACGATAGGCGCGACATCCTCGCCGGCTTTGCGGCGGCCGAGTGGTCACGCGACTACAACTGGATTCGTGCACGCATTTCGGCACTGTGGGCCAGCGGCGACGACGATCCGTACGACAACACCGCCAATGGCTTCGACGCGATCTTCGAGAACCCGATCATCGCCGGTGCCGACACCAGCTATTACATCCGTCAGGCGATCCCGCTGATTGGCGGCGGTGGCGTGACGCTCTCCACCCGCAACGGCGTGCTCAACAATCTACGCACCAGCAAGGAACACGGGCAGAGCAACTTCACCAATCCCGGTACCGCTCTGCTCGGCTTAGGCGGCGACTTCGACCTGCTGCCCACGCTTAGGCTCTCAACCAATTTCAATCATCTGTGGTTCGACGACACGGCGGTGCTTGAGGTGGCGCGCAATCAGGGCGGCATCAAAAAAGACATCGGCTGGGATTTGTCGGCGGCGCTGATCTGGCGGCCGTACATGACCCAGAACGCGGTGCTGCGACTCTCGTATGCGCGGCTGTTGCCGGGCGTCGGTTTCAAGGCGCTGTTCCCCGATCAGGATGCCTATTCGCTGCTGGCGAATGTGGTGTTCACGTATTAGGCCGCGCATGAAGACCTTGCCCACATTGTTCTCCCTGCTGCTGTTCATGGCCTCGCCCGTGCAGGCCAGTGAGTCGCAACACCGAGCGCCACCGCGAGAGGAAATCGCGACACCCGCCGCCCCGCGCACGCAATTGCCTGTCGAGGCAGCAGCCAAATCCAGCGGCTGCAAGAGCTGCCATACCGAGACGGACCGGCTGTCAATGCACACCAATCCTGGTGTGGTGCTGGGCTGCACTGATTGCCACGGCGGCGATTCCCGCGTGTCGCTGGCCGCAGGCATCACGCGCCCTGAGCTGGCGTATACAGAGGCGATGAACGCCGCACACGTGCTGCCGCTGTGGCCGGACTCCTGGAAGGGCAGCGCCAACCCCATCTCCAACTTCACGCAGATCAACCGCGAGTCGCCAGAGTTCATCCGCTTCGTGAATCCTGGCGATTTCCGTGTCGCCGATCTGGCCTGCGGCGCCTGCCATCAGCCGCTGATCGAGGCCAGCAAGCGCAGCCTGATGGCGACCGGCGCGATGTTCTGGGAGGGTGCCAGCTACAACAACGGCATCCTGCCCAACAAGCGTTCGGTTACGGGCGAGAGCTATGCGCTGGCAAGCGCACCGCAGGCCTTCCCGGATAACACGATGCTGCCACTGAAATCGGAACTGCTCGAAAAGTTCGAGCAGAAAACCGGTGGTCGCAAGCCTGACGAGAACCTCACCTACCTGCCCTCGACCATCCGCAACCCTGTGCCGGTGGACGACAACATGCAGCGCAAGGGCATCATCGAAACTTTATATCCACTGCCGGCCTGGGAGGTGACTCCGCCCGCCGATGTGTTCCGCGTCTTCGAGCGCGGCGGCCGCAACGTCAACTCGATTTTTCCGGAGACCGGTCTGCCGGATTCCCTCGGCTTGATCCAGCGGCTGGAAGAACCGGGTCGGCCGGACTTGAAGCAATCCAATCGCGGGCCGGGCACCGGCAATCGCATCGCGGTGCCGGTGCTGAATCTGCACAAGACGCGCCTCAACGATCCCTTCCTGTGGTTTCTCGGCACCAACGATCAGGCGGGTGACTACCGCAGCTCCGGCTGCACCGCCTGCCATGTGGTCTATGCCAACGACCGCGAGCCCAAGCACTCTGGCCCGTACGCCAAGTTCGGCCACGGCGGCAGCACGCAGAGCAAGGACCCGACCATCCCCCGCAACGAGCCGGGACACCCCCTGCAGCACACCTTCACCCGCGCGATTCCCACGGCGCAGTGCATGACCTGCCACATGCACCAGCCGAACATGTTCATGAACTCCATGCTCGGCTACACCATGTGGGACTACGAGTCGGATGCGCCACGCATGTGGCCCGAGCAGCAGAAGTACCCCACCGACGCGGAAATCCGCACCATCAACCAGCGCAATCCGGAAGAAGCAGCCACGCGCGGTTTATGGGGCGACAAGGATTTTCTCGAACAGGTCTGGGACAAGAACCCGGAGATGAAAGACACCCAGTTCGCTGACTACCACGGCCACGGCTGGAACTTTCGCGCCGTTTACAAGCGCGACAAGAAAGGCAATCTCCTGGATGCGAAGGGCGCAATGGTTGCTGACGATGATCCGCAGAAGTTCAAGAAGTCGGTGCACCTGTCCAGCATCCATGTCGACAAGGGCATGCAGTGCGTGGACTGCCATTTTTCGCAGGACATGCACGGTAACGGTCACATCGCGGGCGAGGTCGCACAGGCCATCGAGATCGAATGCCAGGACTGCCACGGCACGGTGGATCGCTATCCCTCGTTGAAGACCAGCGGGCCGGCGGCGCCGCGGGGCGGCACCGATCTTTCGCAAGCCCGCGTGCAGGACGGCAGGCGGAGGTTCGAGTGGATCAACGGCAAGCTGATGCAGCGTAGCAGCGTCACGCCAGGTCTGGAATGGGAAATCCATCTCGTCAAGGATTCCGTCACGCCCGGCAACGCGCACTACAACGCCAAGGCCGCACGCGCGAAGTTGATGGCGCGCGATACCAAGAACTTCAGCTGGAGTCAGGACGTGAAGCCGGGTGATCGCGCGCACCAAGACGACGAGATCATGTGCATCACCTGCCACAGCTCCTGGACGACTTCATGCTTTGGCTGCCATCTGCCGATCCAGGCCAACTGGAAAAGCGAGGCCACGCACTTCGAGGGTACCGAGAGCCGCAATTACGCCACCTACAACCCGCAGGTGGCGCGCGATGATTTCTTCATGCTTGGCCGCCACGGCGAGGTCAAGGGCAAGCGCATCGCACCCGTGCGCTCCTCCTCCGGCCTGGTGTTGTCGTCCACTAACGTCAATCGCGAGCGCATCTACATCCAGCAGCCGCCAGTGTCCTCCAGCGGTTATTCGAGCCAGGCCTTCGCGCCCCACTACCCGCATACCGAGCGCACCACCGAGACCAAGACCTGCACCGACTGCCATCTCTCAGCGGCCAACGACAACAATGCCTGGATGGCCTCGCTCGTGGGCCTGGGCACCAACTTCGTCAACTTTGTGGGTTACAACGCCTGGGCCGGCAGCAGCAACGGCGTCGCCGCAGTGCAGGTCACTGAGTGGGACGAGCCACAGGCGGTGATCGGCAGCTATCTGCACCGCTACGCCTACCCGGATTGGTATCGGGCCCACGAGGCGCGCGGCCGCAAACTCGAAACCGCGCAGAGCAACAGCGATGGCGAGCCGGTGCGCTGCCTGCAGCTGCGCGGCGAGTACCTCTACGCCGCCGAGGGCCGCAAGGGCCTGCGTGCATATGACGCGGCCAGTATCGCCAACAAGGGCTTCTCGCAGAAACTCATCACCGCGCCGTTCTCGCCACTCGGCCACGACACTCGCGTCGAGAGCAAGGATGCACGTTGCGTGGTGCTGCCCACCAATCAGCCGATCGCGCCCTGGCGCAACGACACGCCGATGGCGCGCGATACCAACCAGGAGCAGGCAATGCACCCGCTCTATCACTACGCGCTGATCGCCGATGCGGTGGAAGGTCTGATTTTAGTCAACGTCGATACCCTGCAGGACGGCGATCCGCGCAATAACTTCCTCGGCCGCGCGCTGACCTGGAACGAGGGTGGAGTGCTGAAGGGCGCGCGCCATCTCGCCA
Source organism: Stagnimonas sp. (assembly GCA_046598075.1). Classification (GTDB taxonomy): domain Bacteria; phylum Pseudomonadota; class Gammaproteobacteria; order Nevskiales; family Nevskiaceae; genus Stagnimonas. Next base: position 1,223 of record JBKJJE010000034.1, on the reverse strand, counting down.
TTGCCGGCGCGAGAATCTACGTGGTTGCCGATGCCGGCCTGGTCACACTTGATCTCAACAACCCGCTCAAGCCGCTACTGGAGAGCATCACGCCGATCACTGAGGCGCGCAGTGTGGCGGTGCAGTTCCGCTATGCCTTCGTCACCACCGGGCGGGGCCTGGAAGTGTTCGATCTCACCCAGCCCTCGCGCCCCGTGGCCAAGGCCCTGCTGCCGCTCGCTGATGCGCGCCGCGTCTACGTGGCACGCACCTACGCCTACGTCGCCGCCGGTGCCGAGGGGCTGGTGATCGTCGATGTGCAGAATCCCGAGCAGCCCATGCTGCTCAGCGCCACCACTGCCGATGGTCGCCTGAAGGCTGCCAACGATGTGGTCGTGGCCAGCACCAACGCCAGCCTGTTCGCCTATGTCGCCGATGCCAGCGGCCTACATGTGCTGCAGCTCACCGCCCCCGATACCCAGCCCAAGTTCTACGGCTTCTCGCCCGAACCCAAGCCGACCTGGATCGCCTACTGGCCCAGCAGAAAGCCGCTGCTGGCGCTCAGCAAGGGACTCGATCGCGACCGCGCTGTCGATGAAACTGGGAACCAGATCGCAGTTTTTGGTCGCATTGGTGCGCGACCATTCAACCGCAGCGAGATGGAAGGTCTATTCTTGAACCCAGACGGCACACCCTGGTTTGTCCGTGACGAGGTTCAGCCGCCTGCGAGGCCCAGATCCTGAGGCGCGCAAAGTTTTTCTGATCAGTCTTATCGCCGGGCTTACCGGCAAAGGAGCAGACGATGAGTTGGAAAAATAGATGGTGGGTGCTGGCCTTGGCCTGGCTTCCCTTGTCCCTGGCGAGTGCCGCCGACCACGCCGAGTCGCCAACCGTCACGGCCGACCCGGCGGCGGATATCGCCGATGTCTTCATTTTCCGTCCCGATCAGGCCAGCAACCGGATCGTGGTGGCCATGACCTTTGCGGGACGGCCTTCGACCGCCGCCGGCGGTGTACGCATCGATGGCCCGGTGATGCGCTGTGACCGTAATGTGCTCTATGTCTTCAACATCGACAATAACGGCGACGGCAACCTCGATTCGCGTGCCGATCTGCGCATCCAGGCGCGGCTCGCCCGCAACGGCAACGGCCAGTGCGGGGTGCAGATCGAGGGTATCCCTGGCGCGGGTGGACGGCTGCTGGTCGGGCGCGAAGGCAGCATCATCACCGACACTGTCAGCGGCC
>JBKJJE010000011.1:0-4414 GCA_046598075.1 Stagnimonas sp. | reverse complement strand
CTGCACGCGACCATCTACGGCACCTTGGCGGTGGCCGCGCTGCAGGGTTTTCTCGGTGGGCTGATGTTCTGGTGGCTGGGGCTGCCAGCACCCATGCTGTGGGGCGTGGTGATGGCGCTACTGGCGGTGGTGCCGGTGCTGGGCGCGTTCGTGGTGTGGATTCCGGCGGCGCTGTTTCTGCTGCTGCAAGGCAGCTGGGACAAGGCGCTGATCCTTGCCGTCTGGGGCGCCGGCGTAGTCGGCACCAGCGACAACCTGCTGCGGCCGGTGCTGGTGGGCAAGCGGCTGAAGCTGCACACCATCCTGGCATTCCTGTCCGTGGTCGGCGGCCTGATCGTGTTCGGCCCGGCGGGGCTGATCTTGGGTCCAGTCACCCTCACCGTCACGACCGAGCTGCTCGAAATCTGGCCAAGGCGCGCAGCTGCTGAAGCTGGCGATGGCTGAGCGCCATGCCCGACGACGGACCGAACTGGCGCGAGGTTGCTATACCTCGCCTCCAAAGGTTACGGAAGAGTGGGTTTTGAGAGGGGATTCAGTGTCAAAAGCAGACAGTTACATACGCCTTAGACTCGCGGAAACGCTGCCGTTTTCTAATATGCGCGGGAGTCAAGCGTAGTAACGATCAGTTCTAGGTGCAAATTGCCTTACTGCAAGCAAGCGCATTTATTGTCGGGCTACATCCATATGGCTTGGAAGACAACATCGCGAATCGCCATGATTTTCTTTTCACCAATGTAATTTACTTGATCCAATTGGTCGTCAGTCGCATTAGCAAGCTGCCCGATAGTATGAAAACCAGCCGCTTGCAATCGACCTACGATGGTTTCGGTAAGACCGTAAGGATAAGCGGGAGAGCGACATAGAAGCGCGACAGGCTTATCAAGAATTGCCAATCCCTTTTCCTCTGGCAATTCAGGCAGAGAAATGGACTGATAAGTAGGCGCTGTCGAATGGATCTCTGCCGGCTCAGACGAGGCATTGATCCACTCTTCAATTGTCTCTTGAGTCAACCGTTTACTTGGCATTGCATCCAGCAGATTGCAAAGGTTGAGCGCAAAAGTAGTCCCGCGGCCACCCGACTTCATTCCTCTTGAAGCTTCTCGTCGTGCCAGAAATCCAAGATACTCAAGAATCTCGAATATCTTCGCTAAGTGGCCAACTAGATTTCTGTGGATGAGAACGCGATCTTGAACAATTTGCCTGGGGCCAACCTTGACTGGCCTAACCGCATGTTCAATAGTCGCCTCCATAACCTCGCGCGCAGACTCGATGAGTACTTCATACATTCCCAGTTTGGGAGCGACCTCATCCATAAGAGGCCAGAAATAATCTTGCGCCATGTCGAGCAGACATTTCGTCAGTTCTGGAATTCCTATTCTCTCTGCCTGATCGAAGCGATTACAGGCCAAGATGAAGCCACGCAAGTTTCCGACAACAGCGCGCCCAAGAACATTGGCGAACTGTTGAGGCAGCAACCTGTCGGAAAACACAGTCCTATCCGCCAATCGTGGGTATCTGATCTTAATTACGTCGGGGAAAAAGCTCGGATTTATACTGACGTCCGACCTGCTGATATCGATTACCGTTGAGTCGTTGAAAACATCGAACCTAATTCCAAATTTAGTAACTCCAGGGTAAATCGAAGCTTTGCAAGATGTGACAGCGCTAGATATGGTTCTGAAGAGATCAAAGAAAACCTCTAATGGCTTCTCTCGACCTATATGCGCGGCATCGTCGAACAATAAAACCGTGCGCATACTAAGCGCTTGAGCTAGCTTGCTAAGCGCCAGTTGTAATGCGACTTGATTGTCTGCCTGCTCAAAATCATACGAAAGCTTTCTAAGTTTTAGCTCCCGCTGGATTGTTTGAGACAAAAGTATACAGAAATGTCCAATATACTCAGGCCCGTCTGACTCCAATAGCGGCAAATATCTAAGGCTCACATACACGGGGAATATTGTGGGCACCTCGCGCGCGCGACGATAAGATTCGATTAATAAAGCGCTCTTTCCACTGCCGCGACCCCCGCGTACTAATACTGGCCCATGTGCGTATAGCTTGCGAATAAGCACGTCATCGTAAGCGGAAAAACTGTGGCATTCGGCGAATTTATCCGCAGGGCATTCTTCTGCGGCGAGAATTAATCCAGAATCATGCTCATCGGTCACTTGAGAAATCATGTTAGAGCTCTGCGAAATGCAATGTAATTGTCAAATGCTTCTTGTGACGGGAGTGGCGCGTGAATTGTCGGAATAAAGTGAGAAATCAGTCCCAGCTGACTGACGAAGTTGCAAGTGTCTCGAATCAAACTTTTGACAGTAGCCTCGTCAAACAGTGAGGCCGCTGAGAAGAACTCCCAATGTACACCTTTGGACAGGTTCGAATATAGACGGGCACCAAACCCTCTTTGGCGAGTTATAAAAAGCTCCGGATCAAGGGTCGCGATTTCTGCGAGCGCGGGATCAGTGGGCAAGCCTGCACAAAAATCGACGGCCTTTTCCACTGCAGGGCGCCAATATAGATGCTCAACATGCCTTGAAAGTAAGGCGCGACTAATCTTCGACGCTTCGTTGTCGACATTCCACAGGGCTGGCGGTAATTGATCTGGGATCACGTCTCCTGACCACGCGAACGATGATTTAGCGCGTTTTCCGGCATCGTATTCTGGTTGTGCTTGAAATTCGGCAAGGTATACAAGTCGGAATGTGTCCAAACGACCAACCAAAGCAGCACATGAATTCTCGAGTAACGCGCGCGCGCAAAACGGGCCAAAATTCAGTGTTTCTTCAGTATTTGGGGTATTCAGAAAATTGACTGAGCGCGCAGCGAAGTTTTTGATGCTGGAATTGAGCTGATTTAAAGCGACTTTAGCGGCCCCTTCTTGTTCAGGTCTTCCACACAGCAAAAGGCCGATTGTCTCCATTGTTCTCAGACCATATGTTTTTGATTGCTAACGGTAACAGACTGAAGCAAAGCGCTGCATGCATAGCCCAGAAACCTGCTGAAGCATCAGCTTTGGGCTACACCGCGTCTACGGTCAAAGCCAAAAGTCGTCTCGCTCCCTCGGAGCCTGCGCGAACGGCGCGTGCCTCAGATCGTCTTCTGGCCACGTTCAGCCCTCAATCGCAGCGCATTGCCGATCACCGACACCGAACTCAGGCTCATCGCCAGTGCCGCGATCATCGGCGACAGCAGCCAGCCGGTGAAGGGGTACAGAACACCGGCTGCCAGCGGCACGCCGAGGGCGTTGTAGACAAAGGCAAAGCCCAGGTTCTGTCGCATGTTGGCGATGGTCTGCTGCGACAGCACGCGGGCCTGCACGATGCCGCGCAGATCACCTTTCACCAGGGTGACCTGGGCGCTGTTGATGGCGACATCGGTGCCGGTGCCCATCGCCACGCCGACATCGGCTCTGGCCAGTGCAGGGGCGTCGTTGATGCCATCACCGGCCATCGCGACGACGCGGCCCTGGCGCTGCAACTCTTCCACCAGCGCCAGCTTGTCGGCCGGCTTGACCTCGCCGTGCACCTCGTCGATGCCCAGCCGGGTGGCAATCGAGCGGGCGGTGGTCAGGCCGTCGCCGGTGGCCATGATCACCCTGAGGCCGCTGGCCCTGAGGCTGGCGAGCGCGCCAGCGGTGCTGGCCTTGATCGGATCAGACACCGCCAGCAGGCCGAGCAGTACGCCGTCCTGCGCCAGCAGCATCACGCTCGCACCTTCGGCACGCAGGGCTTCGGCTTGGGGCGTGAGCGATGAAAAGTCGATGCCGAGCTGGCTCATCAGTGCCGTGTTGCCGAGTGCCAATGCCTTGCCGCCGATCTGGCCGCGCACGCCGATGCCGGTGCTGGACTCGAAATCCTCTGCCTTGTCGAGCTTCAGCTGACGGTCGCGGGCCGCCTCGACGATGGCGTGTGCGAGCGGATGCTCGCTGCCCTGATCGAGGCTTGCCGCCAGACGCAGCACCTCGTCTTCGGCAATGCCCACTGTTGCTACCACGCGATCAAAACGTGGCCGGCCTTCGGTGAGGGTGCCGGTCTTGTCGACGATGAGGGTATCCACCTTGCGCAGGTTCTCGATGGCTGCGGCGTCGCGGAACAGCACGCCCTGGGTCGCCGCCTTGCCGGTGGCGACCATGATCGACATCGGCGTGGCGAGCCCCAGCGCGCAAGGGCAGGCGATGATCAGCACGGCGACGGCGTTGATGAGGCCGTAGACCCAGCTCGGTTCCGGCCCGAACAGGCCCCACACCACAAAAGTGAGCAGCGCGATGGCGACCACGCCGACCACGAAATAGCCGGCCACCTGATCGGCCATGCGCTGCATCGGCGCCTTGCTGCGCTGCGCCTGCACCACCATCTGCACAATGCTGGCGAGCACGGTCTGGGCGCCGACTTTCTCCGCGCGCATCACCAGC
>JBKJJE010000194.1:0-3428 GCA_046598075.1 Stagnimonas sp. | reverse complement strand
GTGACGCGCGGATGGGTCTTGGCAATCCGGGCGCCGGTGGCGAGGCCGGTTTCGCCCGTATCGCCGGTGCGGGTGACGATTTTTGACAGGCGGTTGCCCATGGCTTTCCTCTCAATTGAAAGAGGGCGCCGCAGCGCCCCCGTGTCCACATTAAAACCGATAGCGCAGCGTGCCATAGCCGGCAATGCCGGACTGCCGGTAGCCCGCCACCGTCGCGTACTCGTGGTCGAGCAGGTTTTCGATGCGCGCCCCCAGCGTCAGCCTGGGCAGCAGCTGCGCCTCGCCGAGCAGGGTCAGCAGTCCGTAGCCGCCGTTCTTCACCTCGGTGCTGGGGAAAGTCGAGAAGTCCCGGTCGGGACGATCGCCCACCGCCTGCAGCAGCAGGCCAACCCGATGCGGCCCGATCTTGCGGCCCAGCTGTGCGGAAAGGCTCTTGCTGGCGCGCCGCAGCAGGCGCTCGCCGCTGGTCTCGTCTTCAGCTTTCTGCGCGTTGGCGTTGACGCCCAGGCTCCACGGCCCCTGCGCCAGGTGATAGTCGACTTCCACGCCAGTGATCTTGGCCCTGTCGACATTCACGTAAGTGGTGTCGAAAGTATCCGGATCGGTCGCGGTAGTGATCAAGTCCTTAATGCGGTTCTGGTAGAGGCTGAACGCCAGAGTCTGCGACGCGTCGAGGCGCGCCTTCAGGCTGGCTTCGAGGTTGCGCGATTTCTCCGGATCGAGATCGGGGTTGGCGAAGAAGCCAAACGCCGGGAACGACAGGAACCGCTCCGAAGCATTGGGCGCACGGAACGCGGTGCCATAGCCGATGCCGGCAGTCAGGTCAGGCGTGACCGCGAACCCGTAGTCGATGGCGCCGGTGGTGTAGCCGCCGAAACTGTCGTGATCGGTATAGCGGCCCGACACCAGCAGCGAGTGGCGGCCGAAGCGCAGCGCGTCCTGCGCAAACACTGCCCTGCTCTGGGTGGACTCGTCGAAGCGCGCATCCGAGACACTCGCCTCGGTGTCCTCGTCGGTGTAGTTGGCCCCCAGCGTCAGCTGGTGCGCGCCCAGCGTCAGCACGTTCTGCCAGTCCACGCCGCGGCGATCGGTCTTGTAGAAATCCGGCACGCTGCCGAAGCCCGGCTGCTCCTCCTCGCGCTCGTCGCCGGCCAGTTGCAGCGACAGCGTCGTCTGCCAGTTGGCGAGCACCGCGCCAGTCCAGCCCAAGGCGCTGGTGCGGCGAGTGAAGTCGTAGCGGCTGGCCTCGGTCGCCTGGGCAAAGCCGAGGTACTCGGTGCTGCCATCGGCATACAGCGTCCGCGCTGTCAGCTTGCCATTGCCGAGTTTCAGGTCGGCCGACAGCGTGCCGGCCAGATTCTGGTGTCCGGCATCGACGGTCGCCCCGGTGAAGGGCGGATAGCCGTCGCTCTCCTGTCGTTCCAGAGTGGCGCTGATGCCGCCCTGCACTGCCCGGTAGCCGAGCGTTCCACTCAGGTCGCTGCTGTTGTAGCGGCCATAGCGTGCGGCCAGGTCGCCGCTGAAACCGGTCTGCGTCGCCTGCCGGGTGATGATGTGGATGACGCCACCGATGGCATCCGAACCCCACTGGTTGCTGCGCGGGCCTTTCACCACCTCGATGCGCTCGATCGATTCGAGCGGAATGTCTTCGAGGGCGGCCAGGCCGTTGACGCCGTCGTTGAGGCGCACGCCATCCACCAGCACCAGCGTGTGGTTGCTCTCGCTGCCGCGGATGAAGACGGTCAGCGGCGACTGCCCGGGGCCACCGACGCGCACCACGTCGATGCCGGCGATCTGCGACAGCGCCTCGCCAACATCGCTGCCCTGCAACAGGCTGAGCTGCTCGCGGCTGATGACAGTGACCGCGGCGTTCAGCGCCGATACCGGCGTCGGGCTGCGGGTGGCGGTGACCACCACCGGGTCGAGCGGGGTGGCCTGCTCATCGGCCACGGCAGGCGCGGTGAAAGTGACGGCTGCGAGCGCAGCAAGAAGGGATTTGTTGAAGTTGGGGTAGTGGTTCAAAGCAATCTCCGGGATGCGAGCGTCCCCGCTGCATCAAATGTCAGTGATCGCGACACCGCTATGAACCCGAAACCCACGGGTGCGCCAGAGGCACGCCCGCGTGTCTCTCGCCCACCGCGAGTCGCACCTTGCTTGAGGGCCGGTCTCCGGGCTTGCGAGCGATTCCGCCTTGACCTTCCCAGCGCGTGCGGCACCAGTGGCTTACTGCAAGGCATCTTCTCGCTTACCGTTGCGGGGGCAGCGTCTGCGTTGAACAGACTTCCCGTTTAACCCGTGTTTCTTGCAAACACGGGCACCGTCGAGCGCGGGCACTGTAGAGAGCCAGGGGTTGGCATGCAAACGATTTAAACTTGCCACCCGTCCTTGATCGATCTGCCATGAGTCCCTTTCTCGCCACCGCGCTTGCCGCCGCCCGCGCCGCCGATGCCATCGTCCGCGCCCACTACCGCAAGGGCTTCGCGGTGCGCATCAAGGCCGATGCCACGCCGGTCACCGAGGTCGACGAAGCCGCCGAAGCGGCAGTGAAAGCGGTGCTCACCAGCGCCTTTCCAGAGCACGGCTTTTACGGCGAGGAAAGTGGTTTGGATCGGGGGCGTGACCGCGATGGCAAGCCCAACGCCGATGCCGAATACCTCTGGCTGGTCGATCCCATCGACGGCACCAAGGCCTTCGTGCGCGGCTACCCGATGTTCTCGACCCAGATCGCGCTGATGCGGCGCGACCTCTCGCGCCCCAATGATCCGGGTGAACTCATCCTCGGCGTGTCGTCGGCACCCTGCTTCCTGGGCGACGGCAGCGGTGGGCCCGGCCTGGGCGAGACCTATTACGCAGAGCTTGGCCAAGGGGCCTACCAGCTCACCGCCGAAGGGCCGGTGCGTCTGCATGTGAGCGGTGTCGATGCGCTGGCGCAGGCAACCCTCTCGCTCGGCAACCTCGCCACGCTGGCGGCCTCGCCCGGCTGGGCCAGGCTCGGCGCACTGATCCCGCAGCTGCACCGAATCCGCGGCTATGCCGACTTTCTGCACTACCACCTGCTGGCTTCCGGCCGCATCGACGCGGTGGTAGAAACCAACGTCAATATCCTCGACATCGCCGCACTGGTGGTGATCGTGCGCGAGGCGGGGGGGCGGTTCAGCCAGCTCGACGGCGGGCCGATCACACTCACCACCACCAGCGTGCTGGCCAGCAATGGCCCGCTGCACGCGGCGTTTCAACAAGCCATCGCCGGCACGCACTGAATACACTCAAAAGGAGAACCCCATGTCACAAGCGCTCGACTACCAAGGCAGGCACGTCTTCATTGCCGGCGGCACCAGCGGCATCAACCTGGGCATCGCCCACGCCTTTTCGCGCGCGGGCGCCAAGGTCAGTGTCATGTCCCGCTCGCAGGACAAGGTCGATGCCGC
>JBKJJE010000047.1:0-46147 GCA_046598075.1 Stagnimonas sp. | reverse complement strand
TCGATCACGCCCTCGACATTGCGCATGCGCCAGGTGAAGTCGTCGATCTGGGTCAGCGTCGAATAGTCGACGCAGGAATCGGGCGGCGTCTCGGCGATGATCTTCAGCACGTCGGTGCCGAGCGCAAAGCCCTGGGCGACGGCTTTCACATCGCGGTTGTAGCGCGAGTCCGGCGTCAGCTCCGGCACGCCGGCCTGCGCGTCGCCGATGATGCGCTGCTGCTGCAATACCAGCGAAGCCACCAGTACCACCACGCTCAAGCTCAGCACGGTCACCGCCGGGCCGGTGGTGGTCACCGCACTCAGGCCGCGCCATAGCCGTGCGCCGGAGTCGAGGTGTTTCAGGCGCCGGGCCCGAAAGCCTTCGACATCCCCAAGGCTCAACCGCGCCAGCAGCAGCGGCATCATCAGCTTGTTGGTGACGATCACCGCCAGCATGCCCAGACAGGCGTTCACCGCCATCTCCCGCACCGCCGGGATCGGTACCAGGTAGATGGTGGCAAAGCCAGCGACATTGGTGATCAGTGCGATGCTGCCGGGGATGAACAGGCGGCGGAAAGCGGCGATGCTGGCGTCCAGCGCGGTCTGCCCGCGCACCACCTCATCCGCCCAGGTATTGACGTATTGCACGCCGTGCGAGGTGGATACCGCCAGCACCAGAAACGGTACCAGGATCGCGAACGGGTCCAGTCCGTAACCAAGGCTCTTCAGCAGGCCAAACTCCCAGACCACCGCCACCAGCGAGCAGGCCAGTGGCAGCAGCGCCAGACGTGCACTGCCAAGGTACCAGGCGAGTGCCAGGAAAGTGCCGAGCACGGTCAGCAGGAAGAAGCCGGCAACTTCCACCACCGCCTCGCTGACATCACCGACCAGCTTGGAGAAGCCGAGGATGTGGACGCTGAGGTTGGGGTCGTAGTCGGGATTGGCGAGCGTCTCGGCGCTGAGCTGCCAGCCCCAGAAGCGGCGTTCCACCCGGCTGCCATCCGGCAGCGTCCTGCTGACGGCGATGCGCTGCAGCCAGCGGTTCCAGCCCGGCGCTGCAAACCGTTCTGCCACCACCTCGTCTGCCGCGAATGGCGGGCCCGGGTGCCTGAGCCGGTAGATGGTTTTCTGCGGCTGCTCGAAGCGTCCGCGAATGGCCTCCAGGCTCTCTGCCACTGCCACCAGATCGCTGGACCTGCCGCTACCCGGCTCCTGGTCCAGCACCTCGGCCACCACCATCGCGCCGTCCTGCTGCAAGGTCACCAGGCGTCCGCTAAGGCCGGCCTTGACCACGTTCTCCCGGATGCGCGCGAACATCTCCGGCGACGGCGCATAGTCGGCGGGGATGACATCGCCCGCCACGAAGCCGCCGTCCACCACCTCGATGTAGCGCACGTTGCGGGTGAACAGCGAAGTCAGCCGCGCGCGGTCGATGCCGGGCGTGAAGTTGACCTCCTCGGTGGCCTGCTTCAATGCGGCCAGAAAAGGCCCCTTGTAGATGCTGCTGCCATCCTTCTGCAGCAGCGCCACCAGCACCACGTTGGCGCCGCCGAACTGCGCCTGGTACTGGCGGAACACCTGCATGCTGGGGTGGCCGAGCGGCAGGGTCTTGGAAAGCCCGGTGTCCGGCCCGATGCGCAGCGCCTGCAGCAGCAGCAGCGCCGTCAACACCATCAACACCGCACTCCAGGCGCGGCGCGCAGGCTCCGAGAACAGCCGGGGTTGCAGCCAGTTCAACAGGGTTTGCATGGTCGTCTCAGTCTGAACCACGGTCTCGGAGGTTCGGCAGGCGCCTGATCCTCGCCGATGCCCTGCGCCGACAGCCACAAAAAAACCCCCGCATCGCTGCGGGGGTTGCTGGTACTTCTTGAACCGGTCCCGTTGGTGCCTAAGAAAGGAATCGAACCTTCACGAGGGGTTACCTCGGTGGATTTTGAGTCCACTGCGTCTACCAGTTCCGCCACTCAGGCCAGACGGGGCGCGAATTATAGCCGTGCCCCGCAGCCATGGCAGACAATGCGCGGATGAAACGATCCGACTTCACCTACCAGCTTCCGCCGGAGCTGATCGCCAGCCATCCGCTCACGCCGCGCTCGGCATCCCGGCTGCTGCAGGTGGCGGCGGATGGCCTGCATGACCGTGCCATGACCGATTTGCCGCAGCTGCTGCAAGCCGGCGATCTGATGGTGTTCAACGACACCAGGGTGATCAAGGCCAGACTGCTGGGGGCCAAGCCCACTGGCGGGCGCGCCGAGGTGCTGATCGAGCGGGTGCTCACCGATCACGAAGTGCTGGCGCAGCTTGGCGTGAGCAAAAAGCCCAAGGCAGGCGGCGAGATCCTGGTGGCCGATGGCCGGTTCGTGATGCTGGGCCGCGACGACGATCTGTTCCACCTGCGCTGGGAAGGCCCCGGCACGGTGTGGTCGCTGATGGAACGCGCCGGCGCCCTGCCGCTGCCGCCCTACATCGACCGTGCTCCGGACGTCGACGACGAAACCCGCTATCAGACCGTGTTTGCCGAGCAGCCGGGCGCTGTTGCCGCACCCACCGCCAGCCTGCATTTCGATGCGCCGCTGCTGGCCGCACTGGCAGCCCGCGGCATTGGCAGTGCCAAGCTCACGCTGCACGTCGGCGCAGGCACGTTCCAGCCGCTGCGGGTGGAGAACCTCGAAGACCATGTGATGCACGCCGAGCGCTACCAGGTGCCCGAGGCGACCACGGCAGCCATCGCCGCGACACGCCAACAGGGCGGGCGGGTGGTGGCGGTGGGCACCACCGTGGCGCGGGCGCTGGAGTCGGCGTTTGCCGACGGCGGCACGCCCAGCGGCGACACCCGGCTGTTCATCACCCCGGGTTACCGGTTTCGCGCGGTGGATCTGTTGCTGACCAACACTCATCTGCCGGAATCGACGTTGCTGATGCTGGTGTGCGCGTTTGGCGGCTATCAGCGGCTGATGGCTGCCTATCGCCATGCGGTGGCAGCGCGCTACCGGTTTTTCAGCTACGGCGACGCGATGCTGATCGAGCCCGGTGCTGATTTCGGAAAATAGGCCGCGCGCAGCTGGGCCTGCGCGCCGATCCACTCGGTGAACACGAAACACCACAGCACCGGCGGGCCGTCCATGGCGAGGATGATCCACACCAGGGTGGCGCCGACCCACAGCCGGCCCCAGCCATCCACCGCGGCCATCCAGCCTGCGGAATAGAGCAGGCGGGCGATGCACCAGACGCTCACCAGCGAGCCTGTGAGGCTGACGAAGACGATATGCATTGCCTCGAACGGCGGCGCGGTCGCCACGCCGCCGAACTGGCCGTTGAGCCAATAGAGACTGCCGATGAAATGCGGCGCCAGCGGCGGCACCGACAGCATCCAGGTGACGGCGGTATCGAGCCAGGCCCAGAAGCGGACGGTCTTGACCGGGATGTGCTCGAAGCGGGAGATGGGCATGTGGATGGCCGACATTCAGTTTGAGTGGTCAGCATAAAGGCGCGGTTCAGTAACACAAGCGGCTTCACTGCCTCCCTACGCTTCCATCACGGCGCCGCCATGACATTCCGCTGGACTGAGTCAATTCAAGCCATCAAGGCGTTTTCGCAGAATCTGCTTGCGCTCAGGCACCGGGCCAGCCCGGAGCCCTTGCCGCTGCGCGCGGAACTGTTCAGTGCCGAGCAGATGGAGGCGCACGGCGCGCGGCTGGGGGAATCGTACCGACTCGCCAGCAGCGGTGCCGGCAGCAAGCTGCTGCGGCGCCTGCACGCCAACGAGATTGAGCTGCAGGAGGTCTATGCACTGCTCACCGCAGCACTCGACGACCACCAGCAGATCACGCCTTCGGGTGAATGGCTGGTCGACAACTTCGGGCTGATCGAGGAGCAGATCCTGATCGCCAAGAAGCATCTGCCCAAGGGCTACCACAAGGGCCTGCCGATTCTGGCCGAAGGGCCCAGCGCCGAATTGCCGCGGGTCTATGCGATGTCACTGGAAATCATCTCCCACGGCGATGGCCAGGTGAGCGAGCCGGTGCTGCAGCACTTCATCGCCGCCTATCAATCCACCGGCGGACCGCTGCGACTCTCCGAGCTGTGGGCGATCCCGATCATGCTGCGTCTGGCCCTGATCGAGAATCTGCGGCGGGTGATGGCCCACACCGGCGTCGGCCGCCACTCGCGCAACCAGGCACGCTACTGGGCCGAGCAGATGCTCGACATCGCCGAACGCGAGCCCCGCAACCTGATCACCGTGGTCGCCGACATGGCGCGCGCCAACGTCGCGCTGACGCCGCCGTTCGTGGCCGAGATGGTGCGCCGCCTGCAGGGGCACAGCGCGACACTTGCCTTGCCGCTGTCGTGGATCGAGCAGCGGCTGGTGGAAATGGGCGGCAGCACCCTGATCAGCATCGAGGCCAACATCCATGACCAGACTGCCGCGCAGCTCTCCACCAGCAACACCATCGGCACGCTGCGCAATCTCGACACCTGGGACTGGCGCGATTTTGTCGAGGGCCTGAGCGCCGTCGAGGCGACGCTGCGGCAGGACCCGGCGGCGGCCTATGCCCACATGGACTTCGCCTCGCGCGACCAGTACCGCCACCGCATCGAGGCGCTGGCACGCCGCTGGCGGGGACCGGAACCGCAGGTCGCCGCAGCGGCCATCGGCCTTGCCCGTGCAGCCCAGCAGCGCGGCGCCGCGGCGCCTGCAGATCATGTCGGTCACTATCTCTTGGGTGAAGGCGAGGCGGCGCTGGAACAGGCCCTGGCGCTGCCGCCGCTGCGCGATGTCGAATGGCTGATGCAGTGCGCGCCGATGCGGCTCTACGCCGGCATCGCCTTTCTGCTCAGCACCCTGCTGGCGGTGGCGGTGCAGGGCTGGCTGGCCCCGTCGGCTGCGGGTGACGCGGTGCAGATCGCGCTGTGGCTGCTGATCGCGTATTGCGCCTGGGATGTCGGTCTGGGGCTCACCCACTGGCTGTTCTCGCTGTGGATGATCCCGCGCTATCTGCCGCGCCTGGACTACAGCCGGGGCATCGACGCAGCGGCACGTACGGCGCTGGTGGTGCCGACCCTGATCACCTCCATCGCCGGGGTGAGGCGCCTGCTCTACGAGTTGGAGGTACGCTTTCACGCCAACCGCGATCCGGCGCTGGTGTACGTGCTGCTCACCGATTTCGGCGACGCCGCCAGCGAACACCGCGAGGCGGACGCCGAATTGCTGGCAACCGCTTCAAGAGGCATCGCTGCACTCAACGAACGCTATGCGGGCGAAGCCGCAGCGCCGTTTCTGCTGCTGCACCGTCCACGCCGTTGGAATGCCCGGCAGGGCGTCTGGATGGCGCACGAACGCAAGCGCGGCAAGCTCGCCGATTTCAACCAGCTGCTGCTGAACGACGATGCCAGCGCCTTCAGTCACACCGCCGGCCCGCTCGCCGCCCTCGCCGGCGTGCGCTACGTGATCACTCTCGATACCGATACCGAACTGCCGCGCGACGCCGCCCGCGAGCTGGTGGCGGCAATGCAGCACCCGCTGCACCAGCCGCGCTTCGACGAGGTACGCAATGTCGTCAGCGGCGGCTACGCCATCCTGCAACCGCGGGTGTCGTCCGGCCTCAACGGCGCCAACGGCTCGCGCTACGCACAGTTCATGGGCGGCGAGGGCGGGGTGGACACCTATACCGGCCTGGTCAGCAGCGTGTATCAGGATCTGTTTGGCGAAGGCTCCTTCGTCGGCAAGGGCATCTACCATGTCGCCGCCTTCGAGCGCGCCCTGCACGGCCGGCTGCCCGAGGATAGGGTGCTGAGCCACGACCTGATCGAAAGCGGCTATCTGCGCACTGGCGTGATCGCCGATGTCGAGATGATCGAGGACTACCCGGCGCAGATGCTCGACGACGCCGACCGCCACCACCGCTGGGTGCGCGGCGACTGGCAGGTGGCCGCCTGGATTGCCGGCGCGGTACGCAATGTCGCCGGCCAGCGGGTTGCCAACCCCCTGAACGCGATCAGCCGCTGGAAGCTGTTCGACAACCTCCGCCGCTGCTTTACCGCCCCCATGCAACTCGTATTGCTGCTGCTCGGCTGGCTGTGCTCGGAAACGCCACTGGCAGTCACTCTCGCGGTGGTTGCGCTGATGGTTGTGCGACCCCTGTGCGCCGCTCTCGATGGCCTGCTGCGCACGCCTTTGCGGCTACGCCAGCATCTGCAACATCTTGGTCTGAGTCTGCTGCGGGTTGCCTATGAGCTGGCCTGCCTGCCTTTTCACAGCTGGTGGCAGCTTGACGCTACTCTGCGCGCGCTCTGGCGGCTCAAGGTCAGTGGCAAGCTGCTGCTGCAATGGCGGGCTTCGCACGCCGGCGGCGATCAGCACCAGCTCAGCACCGTCTGCCTGAGGATGATCATCGCCCCGCTGACGGCACTGGCGAGTGCTGCCGCCTGCATCTGGCTGGCACCACAGGCCCTGCCAGCCGCTGCGCCGCTGCTGCTTGCCTGGCTGGCCGCCCCGGTGCTCACCTGGTGGCTGTGCCTGCCGCGGCCTGAGCACCTCGCCGCACCTGCGACCACCGACCGCCGCTATCTGCGCCGACTCGCCTGGGCCACCTGGCGCTATTTTGAGCAGTACCTCACTGCCGAGGATCACTGGCTGGTGCCCGACAACGTCCAGGAAGCACCGCGCCCGGCAGTGGCACGCCGCACCTCACCCACCAATATCGGGCTGTCGCTGCTGGCCAGTCTCAGTGCCCATGATTTCGGCTACATCAGTCCGTACACGCTGCTGCGCCGCACGGCGGAGACGCTCGGCTCGGTACGCCGGCTCGAACGCCATCGCGGCCATCTCTACAACTGGTACGACACCGCCACCCTCGCGCCTCTCTTGCCGCGCTATGTATCGAGTGTCGACAGCGGCAATTTTCTCGGCTGCCTGTTCGCCCTGCGCACCGGCCTGCTCGAACTGCCGCGCGCCAGCGTGCTGTCAGCCCGGTGCTTCCACGGTTTGCAGGATGCACGCGCGGAGGAGGGCACGCCGACTGCGCTCGACCGGCAGCTGGCATTGCTGCAAGCGTCGGCCATGCGGGACGCAGCCGATTTCGCAGTAGAGCTGTCCGGCCTGGCGACGCTGGCCGACGGCGACACCGCCATGCTCGAACAGATCCAGCGGCTCGAGCAGGAACTGCTGCAGGCGTTTCCGGGACTGGGCGCAGATGAGCTGGCGGGTGCGGCCGACCCGGCGCGGAGTCTTGCCGAGACTGCCGAGCGCGACAGCCGCGCCGGGGCACAGGCCCGTGCGGCGCTGAGCCAGATCGATCAATGCCTTGCCGACATCGACGCGCTGCTGCTGGTCGAACATGGCTTTCTGCACGACCGGCGCAAGAACGCGCTGTCCATCGGTTTCGACATCGAGGGGCATCGGCTGGATCGCAACTCCTATGACCTGCTGGCCTCGGAAGCCCGGCTGGCGAGTTTCCTGGCGGTCGCCTCCGGCGAAGTCAGCCAGCGCAGCTGGTTCGCGCTCGGTCGCCAGCTGACACCGGGCACGGCGACGCCGTCGCTGCTGTCGTGGAGCGGCACCATGTTCGAGTACCTGATGCCCATGCTGCTGATGCCGAGCTACGCCAATTCCCTGCTCGACCATTTCAGCCACGCGGCGGTGCGCCAGCAGATCGCCTACGGCGCCCAGCGCGGCGTGCCATGGGGCATCTCCGAGTCGGGCTACAACGCGGTCGATGACAGCCAGAACTACCAGTACCACGCCTTCGGCGTGCCAACCCTGGGGGTGAAAAAAGGTCTCGCCGACGATCTGGTGATTGCCCCCTACGCGACCGTCATGGCGGCGATGTTCGAGCCGGATGCGGCTGTCGCCAATCTCCGCCGGCTGGAGGCGATGGGAATGCGCACGCCGACCGGCTTCTACGAGGCGCTGGATTTCACGCCCGCACGTTGTGGCCGCGATGGCGCGCCGGTAGCGGTGCGCTCGTTCATGGCGCACCACCAGGGCATGAGCCTGCTGGCCATCGACGCGCTGCTGCATGGCCACCCGATGGCGCGCCGCTTTGCCACCAACCCGTCGCTGCGGGCAACGCTGCGGCTGCTGCAGGAACGCATCCCCACCGCCCGGCCGCCGCGCACGGTGCGCACCAGCAGTCGCCGCGAGCACCGTTTCGAGAGCAGCGGCAGCGCCGCCCGCAGCTTTGCCACGCCGCACACGCCGACGCCGCAGGTGCAGCTGCTCAGCAACGGTCGCTATCACCTCATGGTCAGCAATGCTGGCGCCGGCAGCAGCCGCTGGAACGGGCTGATGCTGACCCGCTGGCGCGAGGACGTCACCCGCGACGCCTGGGGCGCGTTCGTCTACCTGCACGATGTCGAGCGCGGCCTGACCTGGAGCACCACCTACCAGCCGACTGGCGTGCTGCCCGATCAGTACGAGGTGGTGTTCAGCGACATCGCCGCCGAGTTCAGCCGCCGCGACCACGGCATCGACACCCGCATGGAGATCGTGGTGTCGCCGGAGGACGACGTCGAGCTGCGGCGCATCCGCCTGCGAAATCGCGGCAGCGACACCCGGGTGCTGGAACTCACCAGCTACGCCGAACCGGTGCTCGCACCGCTGGCCGACGATGCCGCGCATCCGGCCTTCGCCAAGCTGTTCGTGCAGACCGAGATCATGTCCGGGCTCGAAGCCCTGCTCGCCACCCGCCGCCCGCGGGCGGGCCACGAGCAGCATCCGACCCTGCTGCAGCTGATGTGTGTGCGCGGCGAGTCGGCGGCAGCGGTGTCGTTCGAGACCGACCGCGCCACATTCATCGGCCGCGGCCGCAGCACCGCCAATCCACAGGCACTGAGGAAAGCCGGTGCGCTAGGCGGCAGCGAGGGCTGCGTGCTCGACCCCGCGTTCGCGATCCGCCAGCGCGTGCGCATTCCACCCGGCCGCCACGTCACCATCGATCTGGTCAGCGGCGTCGGCCGCGACCGCGACGCCGCGCTGGCGCTGGTCCACAAGTATCGTGACCGCCACATGGCCGATCGCATTCACGACCTGGCCTGGACCCAGAACCAGGTCAGCCTGCGCCAGCTCGCGATCAGCGACCGCGAGGCGCAGCTGTACCAGCAGATGGCGGGACATGTGGTGTATTGCAGCAACCGCCTGCGCGCACCGCCGGCGACCATCGCCCGCAACCAGCGCGGGCAGTCCGGGCTATGGGGCTATTCGATTTCCGGCGACCTGCCGCTGGTGCTGGTGAAGATCCGCCATATCGACAACATCGGCCTGGTACGGCAGATGGTGAACGCGCACGCCTACTGGAAGAACCGCGGGCTTGCCGTCGACCTGCTGATCTGGAACGAAGACCACGCCGGCTATCGCCAGCAGCTCAATGACGCCATCAACGCCATCATCGCGCTGCCGCACGACCGCCAGCCGGACGAGCGCGACGGGCGTATCCATCTACGCAGCGTCGAGCACATGCCGCTGGAGGATTGCCTGTTGCAGTTGGCCGTGGCGCGGCTGGTGGTGAGCGATGCCGACGGTTCGCTGCCGGAGCAGATCAACCGCCGCCAGCTGGACGAGCACGACGGGCCGGTGTTCCTGCCCAGCCGCAAGTCCGAGCTCACCAGCTATCGCGGCATCGAGGCGCAATTGAGCCGGCCGGCGCTGCTCGACAATGGCCGCGGCGGTTTCTCTGCCGACGGCAGCGAGTACCTCATCAGCAGCGATGCCCAGCGGCGTACGCCGCTACCCTGGTGCAATGTGCTGGCCAACCCGCATTTCGGCAGCGTGGTGTCGGAAAGCGGCAGCGCCTACACCTGGGCCGAGAATGCCCACGAGCTGCGGCTGACGCCCTGGCACAACGACCCGGTCAGCGACCCCAGTGGCGAGGCCCTGTACCTGCGCGACGAGGAAACCGGCCAGTACTGGTCACCGACCCCCTTGCCCTGCGACGCGCTGATGCCGTACGTCACCCGCCATGGCTTCGGCTACACGGTCTACGAGCATCTCGACCACGGCATCCGCAGCGAGCTGTGGGTGTATGTGGCGATCGACGCCTCGGTGAAGTTCTCGGTACTCAAGATCAGCAATCTGTCGGATCGGCCGCGCAGGATTTCGGTGACCAGCTACGTGCAATGGCTGCTCGGTGATCGCAGCGAGAAAAGCGCGCCGCATCTGGTCACCGAGCTGGATGCCGAGACCGGCGCGATTTTCGCCCGCAATGCCTACACGCCAGACCTGGGCGGCAAGGTGGCGTTCTGCCACCTGAGCGGCCTGCAGCGCAGCGTCACCGGCGACCGCACCGAGTTCATCGGCCGCAACGGCGAAGCGCGCCGGCCGGCCGCGATGCGGCGTGCACGCCTGTCCGGGCGCCTGGGCGCGGCACTCGACCCCTGCGGCGGCATCCGCACCCACACCGAACTCGCTGCCGGGCAGACGCAGCAGGTGGTGTTTCTGCTCGGACTCGGCAGCAGCACCAGCCACGCGCGCGGCCTGGTCAAGCTGTTCCAGGGCGCGCTCGCCGCTCAGAACGCGCTCGCCCGGGTGCGCGAGCACTGGGCCGAGGTGCTGGGCCGCGTGCAGGTGCAAAGCGACGACCCGGCGTTCGACGTGCTCGCCAACGGCTGGCTGCTCTACCAGACCATCGGCTGCCGCCTGTGGGCGCGCAGCGGCTACTACCAGTCGGGCGGGGCGTTCGGCTTCCGCGACCAGCTGCAGGACTGCCTGGCGCTGGTCCACGCCGCGCCGCAGCTGCTGCGCGGGCAGATCCTGCTGTGCGCCTCGCGCCAGTTTGTCGAGGGCGACGTGCAGCACTGGTGGCATCCGCCGGCTGGACGCGGAGTCCGCACGCGCTGCTCAGACGATCTACTCTGGCTACCGCTGGCGGTGGCGCGCTACCTGGGCGCCACTGGTGACACCGGGATACTCGATGAGCTGGTGCCGTTCCTGGAAGCCCGTGCGCTGGCACCGCATCAGGAGTCCGACTACGACCTGCCGCGTCCGAGTGGCGAGTGCGCCTCGCTGTACCAGCACTGCTGCCGCGCCTTGCAGCGGGTCGGCATCGGCAGCCACGGCCTGCCGCTGATCGGTGCCGGCGACTGGAACGATGGCATGAACCTGGTCGGCATCGAGGGCCGCGGCGAGAGTGTCTGGCTGGCGTTCTTCTACGCCCGCGTGCTGGCCGACTTCGCACCGCTGGCCAGGGCACGCGACGACCTGGTGTTTGCCGACTGGTGTGCGGTGACCGAGGCTCGCCTGCGCGACAGCATCGAAACCCATGGCTGGGATGGCGAGTGGTATCGCCGTGCCTACTTCGACGACGGCACGCCGATGGGCAGTGCCGGCAACCGCGAATGCCAGATCGATTCCATCGCGCAGAGCTGGTCGGTGCTGTCGGCTGACACCATCACGCCGCGCGCGCGCGCCGCCATGCAGTCGCTCGATGCCCGACTGGTTCGCCGCGACGCCGGGCTGATCCAGCTGCTGCACCCGCCCTTCGACGGCCAGGGCTCCGATCCCGGCTATATCCGTGGCTATCCGCCCGGGGTACGCGAGAACGGCGGCCAATATACCCACGCCGCGATCTGGGCGACCATGGCGTTCGCCAGGATCGGCGACGCACCGCGTGCCTGGGCACTGGCCGCCATGATCAACCCCCTGCAGCGCGGCCGCGACCTGATGGCGAGCGACCTCTACAAGGGCGAGCCGTACGTGGTCGCGGCCGACATCTACGGCATCGCGCCGCATACCGGGCGCAGCGGCTGGACCTGGTACACCGGTTCAGCTGCGTGGATGTACCGGCTGATGCTGGAATCGCTGCTGGGGCTGCAGCGCGAGAACGGGCAGCTGCGCATCCAGCCGCTCTGGCGCGAGCAGGCGCAGAGCTGCCGGGTGCAATATCGCTACGGACACAGCCGTCTGTTGCTGACCATTCACTTTGACCCGCTGGCCTCGGGCACCCGGGTGACGGCAGAGGGCCAGCTATTGCCCGATCAGCTGCTGCCGCTGGTCGATGACGGTGCCGATCATGTCGTCGAGGTGGTGGTCGGGCGGCCCGTGTGATGCAGTTTTCCTCCACCACAACCAAAAATGTTGCCAGCAGGGAATGCGCGCGGCGGCAGCATCTGAATCCGGTCAGGGTGCGCGAACTGCCGCTGCGCTGCCGCACAATACGCAGATGCAATTCCAACTCCTGAAAACCGACGGCGCAGCCCGTCGTGGCCGCCTGCACCTCGCCCATGGCGTGGTCGAAACCCCGATCTTCATGCCGGTCGGCACCTATGGCACGGTGAAGGCGATGACTCCGCCCGAACTCAGGGAAGTCGGCAGCCAGATCATTCTCGGCAACACCTTCCACCTCTGGCTGCGCCCCGGCGAGCAGACCATTGCCAAGCTGGGGGGGCTGCACCGCTTCATGAACTGGGATGGGCCGATCCTCACCGACAGCGGCGGCTTTCAGGTGTGGAGCCTGTCGGCGCTGCGCAAGCTGACCGAGGAGGGCGTGCATTTCGCCTCGCCGGTGAATGGCGACAAGGTGTTCCTGTCGCCGGAAAAATCCATCCAGATCCAGCATGCACTGGGCAGCGACATCGTCATGCAGTTCGACGAATGCACACCGTATCCCGCAACCGAAGCAGAGGCTCGGGTGAGCATGGAGCTGTCCGCCCGCTGGGGCGCGCGCTGCAAGACCGAGCACGCAGAAAATGCCAATGCCCTGTTCGGGATTGTGCAGGGCGGCATGCACGAGTCGCTGCGCAAGGAGTCGTTACAACGGCTGAGCGAGATCGGCTTCCATGGCTATGCCGTGGGGGGCTTGAGCGTGGGCGAGCCAGAGGACGAGCGCCTGAAAGTGCTCGAAGCTGTCGGCCCGCTGCTGCCGGCAGCGCATCCGCACTACCTGATGGGCGTCGGCACACCGCGCGATCTGGTGCAGGCGGTAGGGCGCGGCATCGACATGTTCGACTGCGTGATGCCCACCCGCAATGCCCGCAACGGCCATCTGTTTACTAGCGAGGGGGTCATCAAGATCCGCAACGCGCGGCACAAGGATGACCCTGGCCCACTCGACCCCAGGTGCTCTTGCTCGACCTGTGCGAATTATTCGCGCGCCTACCTGCACCATCTTGATCGCTGCAACGAGATTCTCGGCAGCCGCCTCAATACCCTGCACAACCTGCACTATTACCTGGACCTGATGCGGCGTATCCGCGAGGCCATCGAACAGGGTGTGTTTGCCGCCTTCTCGAAGGATTTCCTGAACGGCCCGGAAGGCACGCCGGCTCGCTCTAAACTCGGCGTCATCACGGAGCCTTCACCGGAGTAGAGCCATGCGCTGGAAAGATGCGAGACGCAGCAGCAACATCGAGCAGGGCGGCAGCGGCGGCATGCGGCTAGGCGGCGGCAAGCTCGGCATCGGCGGCGTTGCCGCCGTGGTCGTCATCAGCCTGCTGCTGGGCAAGAATCCGCTGGAGATGCTGGGTCTGGTCGAGCAGGTCACCGGTGGCGGACAGGGGGCGCAGGGGCAGGCCGCACCGTCGGCTGAAAACACCCAGAACCGCGAATTCGTCGCCGCCATCCTGGGCGAGACCGAGGATGTCTGGGGCGCGATCTTCCAGCAGTCGAACGCCCAGTACGAGCATCCAAAACTGGTGCTGTTTGCAGGCAGCGTGCAGACCGCCTGTGGTGGTGCCTCCAGTGCCAGCGGCCCGTTCTATTGCCCAGGTGATCACAAGGTGTATCTCGACACCGGCTTTTTCGACCAGATGCGCAGCAAGCTCGGCGGCGGCGGCGACTTTGCCGAGGCCTATGTCATCGCCCACGAGGTCGGCCATCACGTGCAGACCCTGACCGGCGTCTCCGCCAAGATCAACGCGGCGCGTCAGGCGGGGCAGGATGTGAAGGGTGCCAGTGGCCTGCTGGTGCGGCAGGAACTGCAGGCCGATTGCTACGCGGGCCTGTGGGCCTACCACGCCCAGCAACGCCACGACTGGCTGGAAGCCGGTGACATCGAAGAGGCCATGAACACGGCCACCGCGATTGGTGATGACCGCCTGCAACAGCAATCACAGGGCGAAGTGGTGCCGGATGCGTTCACCCATGGCACCGCTGCGCAGCGGGTGCGCTGGTTCAAGGTGGGTTTCGAGCGCGGTGAGGTGAGTGCCTGCGACACCTTTTCGAGCAGGCAGTTATAGGTCAGGCATGGCTCAAAAAAAGCCGCAACTGCGGCTTTTTTGCTTCAGAAGTTGCCGGCGATCACCTCAAGCCGATGAACACCTGAGGTCGGCTGGGCGTTGCCGATGTGCATCCATACTTTGCAACTGCCGAGCATCAAAATGCTGGCGCTATCGCCGTCCGTCAGTTCGCTTGAACCACCGGGGTGCTGAAGCGCTGTGACTCCGTTTCTGGGCTCATGAATACCGTAGGGTCGATTGCTGAGCTGGTTTTCCTGCGTAGTCCTCGCGGCCTTGGGCCGCCCGACCCTCCTCCAAGACCCCTCGACGCCAGTCTGGAGATGGATAATGTCCACAAAACACCTCGTTCCCGTGAGTCGCGATGCCCGACCGGCCTCGCGCCGGGGGCACACGCCAACGACCGGTGCTTCCGACCGGGTGGAGTTGAGTGCCGGAATTGATCGTCAGCAGATGCTGCTGAAAACAGGTGCATTTCAGAGCGCAATTTTCAACAGTGCCAATCTTTTGAGCATTGCCACGGATGCCCGAGGGGTCATCCAGATTTTCAATGTTGGTGCCGAACGCATGCTGGGGTACACAGCTGCCGACGTGATGAACAAGATCACCCCTGCCGATATTTCCGATCCGCAGGAAGTGATCGCGCGTGCCGAAGCCCTGAGCATTGAACTTGGCACCCCGATCACGCCTGGCTTCGAAGCACTGGTTTTCAAGGCTTCACGGGGCATCGAGGATATCTACGAGCTGACCTACATCCGCAAGGATGGCAGCCGCTTCCCGGCGGTGGTGTCGGTGACGGCGCTGCGCGACGCCCAGGACGTGATCATTGGCTATCTGCTGATCGGTACTGACAACACCGCGCGCAATCAAGCAGAGGAGAAACTGCGCGAGAACTACGCCCTGTTGCGCACCATCGGCTTGCACTCCATCGTTTCGGTCACCGACCGGGCCGGCCGCATCGTCGATGCCAATCCCGGCTTCTGCAAAATCTCGGGTTACAGCCGGGAGGAGTTGCTCGGTCAGACCCACCGCATCGTCAACTCTGCTGTACAGAGCCACGCGTTCTGGACTGACATGTGGCGCTGCATCGCTGCTGGCCAGCCCTGGCGCGGTGAGATATGCAACCGTGCCAAGGACGGCTCGCTGTACTGGGTTGACAGCATCATTGCGCCCTTCATGGCCGAGGATGGGCACACCAAGAAATACATTTCAGTCCGCACCGACGTCACCGCGCGCAAGCAGGCAGAAGAGAAACTGCGCGGGGTGGAGGAAATGTTCCGACAGTTGGCAATCAACATGCCTGAGGCTTTATGGATCGGCGATGCCGAAACTGAAGAGATTCTCTATGTCAATCCGATCCTGGAACAACTCACCGGACGTCAGCTTGTCGTCGGTGACAGCGTCGACAAGCTGATCGAGGCGATCCATCCGGATGACGTGCTGCGGGTTCATCATGAACCGAGCACGGTGGCGACCAGGAGCACGAATGGTGTGCATGAGGGCGAGTCCTTACCGCGGACTCGACATCAAGCGAGCCGATTTGCGGGTGGAGTTGTCGATCAGGATTGCCGCCTGATGCGTCCGGACGGGGTAGTCCGCTGGGTACACATCCGTAGCTTTCCGGTCGAGAACGTTGAAGGAAAGATCCGTCAGGTCGCCGGGCTCATCGAGGACATCACTGATCGCAAGGTTGCAGAAGCACGTCTGCTGGAACTGGCGCACTTTGATCCGCTGACCGGACTCCCCAATCGGAGGCATTACTACGAATCGCTGGAACAGGCGCTGGACCGGGCCAGAGTACAGTCGCTTTTCGCCTCGGTGTTATTCATCGATCTTGATCGGTTCAAGGAAGTCAACGATTCGCTGGGGCATGCGCTGGGAGATCAGCTGCTACGCAAGGTCAGTGACCGGATGAGCAAATGTGTGCGGTCTACCGACATCTTCGGGCGTCTCGGCGGAGACGAGTTCGCGCTTGTTCTGCTGCACTACGAGGAAGCACTCGACGCCGCAATCGTTGCCAAAAAACTCATCGACGAGTTGCACCGACCCTTCGATCTGGATGGTCATGAGGTCACGGTGACCGCGAGTATCGGTATTGCCGTATATCCGGCCGACTCGACGGACGGCGCTACCCTGATGAAGTTTTCCGATACCGCCATGTACGAGGCAAAAAGCGCGGGCCGGGACACCTATCGTTTCTACAGCGCCGAGATGAATACCCGCGCGCTGGCGAAGCATGACCTGGAGGCCGCGCTGCGCAAGGCCCTGAATCATGGTGAATTCGTCTTGCACTACCAGCCGCTGATGCAGATCGATAGTGGGCAGTGGACCGGAGCCGAGGCGCTGCTACGCTGGAATCGCCCGGGGCAGGGCCTCGTTATGCCTGGAGACTTCATTCCTGCGCTCGAAGAAACGGGCCTGATTGTCGCTGTCGGTGCCTGGGTCATAGACACTGTGTGCAAGCAGATCGCCGAATGGGAGCGCACCGGTCTTGGATCGGTTGCGGTCACGGTGAACGTCTCCGGCAGGCAGTTTTCGCTCGCGGAAAAAATCCCGGAAGAGAGACGGGCGATACCGGTTGACGACTGCAGCATTGCAGTAGCTGATTTCACGCAGATGGCAGCCCAGGCACTGACCGAGCACGGCATTGCCCCCAACCTGCTCGAATTCGAGCTCACGGAAAGTACCTTGATGTCCGACGTCGAAAAGACGGTCGGCATTCTTCGCAAGCTGAAGTCGCTTGGAATCCGGATTTCGATTGATGACTTTGGCACCGGCTATTCAAGCCTCGCTTACTTGCGTCGCTTTCCGATCGATACCTTGAAGATTGATCGCGCTTTCATTCGTGAAGTCACCAGCAATACCGAAGATGCTGCCATCACCATGGCCATCATCAGCATGGCGCACAGCCTGAAAATGAAGGTGATTGCCGAAGGCATCGAGACCAAGGAACAGCTCGACCTGCTGCGCACAAACGGCTGCGATCAGGCGCAGGGGTTTTTACTTGCGCGCGCCATGCCGGCTGCCGAACTGACCAAACTGTTCCGGGCGGGCAACTTCTCGTCCACCCCGAGAGGCATTGCCGCTGCCTCGTGAGTTTTCACGTATCGACCCCTCCAGCATTCATTGGCCGGCGCTCGTCGGGCATGCGAGCTGCGGCCAGTCTTACAACAGTTTCTCGATGTCCTTGGCAATGTCTTCCGGCTTGTCCACCGAGCCATACCGCTTCACCACCTTGCCATCCTTGCCGATCAGGAACTTGGTGAAGTTCCACTTGATGCCCTCGGTGCCGAGTACACCGGTGGCCTCGCTCTTGAGGTGCTTGTAGAGCGGGTGGGCTTCGTCGCCGTTGACCTTGATCTTGGCGAACATCGGGAAGCTGACATCGTAGGTCAGCGAGCAGAAGTTCATGATCTCCGCCTCGTCGCCCGGCTCCTGGTGGCCGAACTGGTCGCAGGGAAAGCCCAGCACCGCAAAGCCCCTGTCCTTGTACTGCTTGTGGACGGCTTCCAGCCCCTTGTATTGCGGCGTGAAGCCGCACTTGGAGGCGACGTTGACGACTAGCGTCACCTTGCCCTCATAGGCTTTCAGCGAGGCGTCGCTGCCGTCGATGGTCCTGGCGGAAAAATCGTATGCAGTGGTCATGGTGTGTTCTCCCTTATGCAGCCAGTTGCTGCGCGGTCAGCGACATGAAGTCGCCAGAGCCACTCTTAACCGTTTCGCACAGCGGCGTCACCTGAGTCAGCAGCTTGCTGGCGAAGAAGCGTGCAGTGACGAGCTTGGTGGCCTTGAAGGCCTCGTCGCGGGAGCCGCTTGCCGCCTGTGCCATGCGCAGCCAGTTGTAGCCAAGATAGACCAGGCAGAACGCACGCTGATAGTCGCAGCAGCCGAACGAGGCTTCTTCTGGTTTGGCGCGGAAAGTCTCGTGAATCCAGCGGGTGGTGAACTCCAGATCACCCAGGGCTTTCTTGAGCGGCTCGGCGATGAAGGCGTAGTCGGAGCCGGCGTTGTTGGCAGCCCCCTGCACGAGCGCAAAGAACCGTTTCACTGCGCGGCCCTCGTTGAGGAACAGCTTGCGCCGCACCAGATCCATGGCCTGGATGCCGTTGGTGCCCTCGTAGAGGCAGAGAATCTTGCTGTCGCGCAGGATCTGCTCGATGCCGTGCTCGGTGATGAAACCATGGCCGCCATAGACCTGGATGGCGGTCGAACCCATCTCCACAGCGCCATCGGTGCAGAAGGATTTCACCAGCGGCGTGTTCAGCTCCACCCAGTCATTGGCTTCCTCGCGTACGGCCGCGTCGGGGTGGTGGTGGGCGTAATCGACGTAGAGCGCGGTCTCGTAGGCCATGAGGCGCGCGCCCTCGGTGAGCGCCTTCATCTGCAGAATCATCCGGCGCACGTCCGGGAAGTCGATGATCGGCCTGGGCTGCTTGCGATCAAGTGCGTAGCGCACCGCGTTTTGCGTCGCCAGTTCCATTTGGCCCAGACCCTGGAAGCCGACCATGATGCGGGCGAGGTTCATCATCACGAACATGTTCATGATGCCCTCGTTGGGCTTGCCGACGATGGTGCCCACCGCGCCGTCGAGGTTCATCACGGCGGTGACCGAGCCATGGATCCCCATCTTGTGCTCGATGGCCGAGCAGAAGATCGGGTTGCGCGCGCCGACCGAGCCATCGGCATTGACCAGATACTTGGGCACCACGAAGGTCGACAAACCCTTCACCCCCGGCACTGCGCCCTCGATGCGGGCGAGGGCGAAGTGGATGATGTTCTCCGCCATCTCGTGCTCGCCGCTGGTGATGAAGATCTTGCCGCCTTCAAGCTTGTAGCTGCCGTCGGCTTGCGGGATGGCCTTGGTCTTGACGGCGGCGAGGTCAGTGCCGGCCTGCGGTTCGGTGAGCAGCATGGTGCCGGTCCACTCGCCGCTGCTGAGCTTCGGCAGGTAGGTGTTCTTCTGCTCGTCGCTGCCGTTGGCGAGAATCGCCTCGAAGCAGCCGCCGGTGAGGCCGGGATAGAGCGCGAAGGCGACGTTGCCGGAGCAGATCATCTCCTCCACCACTTTCCACAGCAGGTAGGGCATCCCTAAGCCGCCGTACTCGGTGGGGTTGGAAATGCCGACGAAGCCGTTGGCGGCATAGGCCTTGAAGGCTTCGGTGAAGCCCCTGGGCACGGTTACCGTGTTGTCGGCATTGCGCTTGCAGCCTTCGGCGTCGCCGGAGGCATTCAGCGGGAACAGCTCCTTCTCGCTGAACTTGGCTGCTGCCTCGACCATTTCCATGATGACTTCGGGCGTGGCGTCGGCATAGGCGGGCACGGTTTCGGCAAGACGACCGACTTTCAGCACCTCGTTGAGGATGAAATTGATTTCGCGCAGGGGCGCGGTGTAGGTGGCCAAGGGCTACTCCTGAAAGGACAAAAATGCGGTGCAGGCAGTATACCGGCGTGATCTGGCCCGAAGGGTTGATTTTCCCGCTGTTGTCATCGCATCGGGGCTGACAGCGTTGTTGGCCTTGGATACGCTATAAGAAATCAAGCGAACGTCGATCTGCTTGGCGTCCGCGACCCGAAATCACCAGTGAGGAATGACAAATGCGTAGTGCAGCAATCCGCGGTAACCGGGTGTCGAAGGCCGCGAGCGCGCGTCGCGGTGCCCACTGGTTGGCGGCCGCCCTGTGGATCATCTGCGCCGCCACCCCTGCCGTGGCCAAGGTCAGTGCCGAAGAGGCCGCCAAGCTCAAGACCACGTTGACGCCAGTAGGCGCCGAGCGGGCTGCCAACAAGGATGGCAGCATTCCCAAGTGGGAGGGCGGGCTGACCAAGCCGCCGGCCTGCTTCAAGGGCACTGGCAGCTGGTACTGTGACCCGTTTGCGACCGACAAGCCGAAGTTCACCATCAGCAAGGCCAACGTCGAGCAATACAAGGCTAATCTCACCGACGGCCAGCGGGCGCTGTTCGCCAAGTACGGCGATACCTACAAGATGAACGTCTACCAGACACGCCGCACCGGCGCGTTCCCGGAGTTCGTCTACCAGGCCACTGCCAACAACGCGATCAGTTCGGAAGTCGCCAACGGCGGTGAGGCCCTGAACGGCGCGACGGTGGGCATCCCGTTCCCCATTCCGAAAACCGGCAACGAGCCGATCTGGAACCACAAGTTCCGCTATCGCGGCGTCGGTATCGATCGCTTCAACGTGCAGGCGGCGGTCACCACCGGCGGTGATTCCAACCTCACCAAGATCCACGAGCAGGTGAAGTTTCTCTACGACACCAAAGGCATCACGCCGGCGCAGCTGAACAACGTCGGCATCTATTTCATGCAGACGGTCAATGCGCCGCCGCGTCTGGCCGGCACCATCACGCTGGTGCACGAAACCATGGACCAGGTGAAGGAGCCGCGCCGTGCCTGGCAGTACAACCCCGGCCAGCGTCGCCTGCGCCGCGCGCCCAACGTCGGCTACGACAATCCCGGCACCGGTGCCGACGGCCTGCGCACCAACGATCAGACCGATACCTTCAACGGTGCTACCGACCGCTACAGCTGGAAGCTGGTGGGCAAGAAGGAGATCTTCGTGCCCTACAACAGCTATCTGCTGCACAGCGACAAAAACAAGTACAAGGACATCATCAAGAAGAGCCACATCAACCAGGATCTCGCCCGCTACGAGCTGCACCGGGTCTGGGTGGTGGAGGCCAACGTCAAGGCCGGCACCACGCACATCTACAAGAAGCGCATGTTCTATGTCGACGAGGACACCTGGCAGATCGTGGCCGTGGACAACTACGACTCGCGCCTGACCCTGTGGCGCGCGCAGGAGTCGCATACGGTGATGCAGTACGACAAGCCGTATTCGAATCCGGTGCTGGAATCGGTGTACGACCTGCAGTCGGGCCGCTACCTGGCGCAGGCCATGAACAACGAGGAAACCGAAAGTACCGAGAAGGACTACGACGTGGCCTTCTTCGACCCGGCCAATGTTTCGAAGCAGGCTTCCAAATAGGTCGCCAACAGGCCGCTATAGTGCGGGCGGTGCCGGAGGGCCAGGGACTGCCTCCCGTATTGAATATCAATGCCGCCGACGCGCAGGATGCGCGTCGGCCAGGCAACACATAACAATCGTGTTCTGAGGAGAACCCATGAAACGCACCCTGCTCATCGCGTTGCTGCTGGCAGCGACGGCCGGCAACGCACTGGCGAAAGTCACTGTCGAAGAAGCCGCCAAGCTCAAGACCACGCTGACGCCGGTCGGCGGCGAGCGTGCTGGCAACAAGGATGGCAGCATCCCCAAATGGGAGGGTGGCCTGACCACGCCGCCGGCCTGTTACAAGGGGCCGGGCACCCGGGTTTGCAATCCCTTCCCCGGCGACAAGCCGAAGTTCACCATCACCAAGGCCAACCTCGAGCAGTACAAAGCCAAGCTGACGGATGGCCAGAAAGCCCTGTTCAACAAGTACGGCGCCACCTACAAGATGAACATCTACGCCACCCGGCGCACGGGCGCGTATCCCCAGTTCGTCTATGACGCCACCTACAAGAACGCACTCAATGGCGAGATCGCCAACGGCGGCGAGACCGTCAAGGGGGCCATCCTGGGCATTCCCTTCCCGATCCCCAAAACCGGCAACGAACCGATCTGGAACCACAAGCTGCGCTATCGCGGGGTGGGCATCGACCGCTGGAACATCCAGGCGGCGGTGACCACCGGCGGCGACTTCAATCTGGTCAAGATCCGTGAGCAGGTGAAGCTGGTCTATGACTCGAAAACCCTGACGCCGGAACAGCTCAACAACGTCAGCATCTATTTCCTGCAGACGATTACCGCGCCGCCCCGTCTGGCTGGCACCATCACGCTCGTGCATGAAACCATCGACCAGGTGAAGGAGCCGCGCCGTGCCTGGCAGTACAACCCCGGCCAGCGCCGGCTGCGTCGCGCGCCCAATGTCGGCTACGACAATCCCGGTACCGGTGCCGACGGCCTGCGCACCAACGATCAGTTCGACATGTACAACGGTGCCACCGACCGCTACAGCTGGAAGCTGATCGGCAAGAAGGAGATGTACATGCCGTACAACTCCTACGAACTGCACTCGGACAAGCACAAGTACAAGGACTTCCTGTTCAAGAACCACATCAACCAGGATTTGGCGCGCTATGAGCTGCATCGCGTCTGGGTGGTCGAGGCCAATGTTCGGCAGGGCACCACGCACATTTACCGGAAGCGGATGTTCTACTTCGATGAAGACACCTTCCAGATCCTGGCGGTGGACAACTTCGATTCGCGCGGCGCGCTCTGGCGCGTGCAGGAAGGGCATGTATTCCAGATCTACGATGGCCCGAGGGATCAGGTCGGCCCGGCTCCGGCGGCGGAGACTATCTACGACCTTATCTCTGGTCGCTATCTCACCATCGCGATGAACAACGAAGAGACCGAAAGCCTGGAGCGGGATTACGACATCTCATTCTTCGACCCCTCCAATGTCTCCAAGCAGGCCAGCAAATAATTGGTCGCGGGCGGCAGCTGCTTGATCGGAATTGGAAGTTAAGGCCTGATTTAGGAGGCCACGTCGGTTTTTTTGCGGCAAGACTTTAGGGAGTAGTACGACATGAAAAATTGCAGCCCGGGATACATGCTGGCGGCGATCTGCGGGGTAGCGGCTGCCCTGGGTATGGGCAGCGCACAGGCGCTCGAGTTCGACCTGGCAGGCACACCGATCAAGATCGACAGCCTGGCCACCGTCGGCGCGCTGGTGCGCACCCAGGATCGGGACGGTTCGCTGGTCGGCAAGAGCAGCCTGGCCAGGGATCTAGGCCTCGCAGGGCCCTGCGTGCAGCGCACCGGCGACGACGGGGTCAGCGGCCCCAACACAAATGGCAACAACCGCTTCACCGGCGATACCTGCTCGGGCACTCGCACCCGGCCGGCGACCAATGCACCGAATCCGCCCAATGCCAGTGCAATCAATTCCAACACCTTCTTTTTGCAGCAGCCGGGCGCACTGACGCCCAACGGCGACGACGGCAACCTCAATTTCGACAAGTACGACATTGCCTATGCCACCGCCAAGCTGACTTCGGACATTTCCTTCTCTCTGGCCGATTTCAACTTCTTCACCCGCACGGTCGGCTACTTCGATGGCATCTATTCCTCGTTCGAGGAGCGCCACCCCGATACCACGCTGAGACCATTCCGCACGCCCTACCAGCGCGATGCGCGCGACCGCAGCGGTGTGCGCTTCCAGGCGCTCGATTACTTCGTCAGCAAGAAGTTCGAGCTGGGTTCGCGCAGCTTCAACATCAAGGTCGGCAACCAGGTGCTGAACTGGGGCGAAAGCGCCTTCCTGCTGACCAATTCGCTGAACAGCATCAACCCGCCGGATCAGGCCCGCCTGCGTATTCCCGGCTTTGATGTGAAGGAGCTGTCGCGCCCGGTCGGCATGGTGCTGCTCGAAGGCGACGTGTTCGATGGCCTGAGCGCACAGGCGTTCTACCAATATGACTGGAAGTCCGTGGTGGTCGACCCGGTCGGCAGCTATTTCTCGGTGTCGGACACGCTGGGCGAGGGCGGGCAGATCGCCATGCTTTCTTTCGCCAAGGCGCCGGAAGACCCCTTGCAGCTCTACGAGCCCAGACAGAACCCGAACGACCCGGTGTTCATCCTCAACTCCCGCTCCAGCCGCACGCTGCTGCGCGATTACGAGTCGGAGCGTCAGTACCGGCCCAGCCAGGGTGGACAATACGGCGCCTCCGCCAAGTTCTTTCTGGAGAACTTCAACAACGGCACGGAAGTGGCGTTCTACTTCGCGAACTATCACGCGCGCGTCCCCTCGGTGAGCGCGATTGCCGCCCAGGCAACCTGCATCCCGTCTGGTACCAACAATCTTGCCAATCCCGCCCAGTTGGTAGCCTTCGCCGCCGCCTGCGATGCCGGCGATCCGGCGGCGCTGGCGGCAATTGCGGCCGCTCCCGGAGCGCAGCTGCCGCTGGGTGCCGAGGCCTTGCCGCTCGATACCGGCAAGGTATTCGTTGAATACCCAGAAAACATCAAGATGTACGGCGTTTCCTTCAACACCACGGTGGGCGACTTCGCCTTGTCCGGTGAATACGCCTACCGCCCGAACCTGCCGATCCAGGTGCACACCACCGATCTGGTGTTTGCGCTGCTGCAACCCGCTTTCCCGGATCAGGACATCGCCATCGCTCCCGGCACCACGCTGCCGGGACGGCGGACTGCGGTGCCGGATTTCATCACCGCCTATCGTGGCGGTGTGGCAGGGCAGGTTCAGCCCGGTCAGTACATCCGTGGCTATGAAAGAATGGCGATCGGGCAGGGCGAGTTGATCCTGCTGAAGACCATCGGCGGCGACAATCCGATCGGCGCGACGCAGATCACCCTGTTGCTGGAAGGCGGGTTCACCCATCTGCCGGGCTATCCGGATCTCTCCGAGTTCCAGTCCAACGGTGCTGGTACGGATACCCACATTTCTGCGGGTATCGGCGGTACTCGCGGCATAAACCCGGTGGATATCCGCGCCAATCCCAACGACCCCAGCTCGCATAAATGTGACGCGGCGGCGCCGGCCACCAACCCGGCCATGACTGCGGCACAGAATCAGGCGGCGGGCATTGCGGCCTGCTACACCCTGCTGCAAAACCCCATTCCGCAGGCGATCACCGACATCAAGGGCTTCGGCACGGAGTTGTCCTACGGCTACCGGCTGATCACGCTGGCCCGTTACGACAGCGCGCTGTTTGGCGCAAACGTCGAGTTGCTCAATGGATTCTTCCACGACATCAAGGGTGTTGGACCCGGACTGGGGCAGAACTTCGTCGAGGGCCGCAAGCAGATTCTTTCCGGCATCCGGGTGGACTATCTCTCCCGCTTCATCGGCGAGCTGCGCTACACCTGGTTTACCGGCGGTGCCAACCGCGACCAGCTGCGCGACCGTGACAACGTGTTCCTGTTCCTGGGCTATCAGTTCTAGGCTGCAAGGCGCGCCTGATGCGCTTCCGTATAATCCGGCGCTCTTTTGAATCAATGGACTGAAAACCGTGCTGCTCGATTTCCTGATTTCGCCTGCCTACGCGCAGGCTGCCGCAACCACTGCCAAGACACCCGGAATGCTTGAAGCCTTCTGGCCGCTGATCGTCATGGTGCCGCTGTTCTACTTCCTGCTGATCCGCCCGCAGATGAAGCGGCAGAAGGAAGCCAGGCAGATGACCGAAAGCCTCGCCAAGGGCGACGAGATCGTGCTGGCCGGCGGCCTGGCGGGGCGCATCGTCAGCCTCGGCGAGGTCTATCTGACCGTTGATCTTGCCGACAACGTGCTGGTGAAGGTGGAGAAATCCGCCATCGCCAAAGTGCTGCCGAAAGGCACGCTGAAGCAGCTTTAAGGCTTTAAGAGATATCCCGCGGGCGGCGTTCTGCTGCCCGGTCTGCCACACAAGACGCCATGCAACCCTATCCGCTCTGGAAGACGCTCACGCTCGTCTTCGTCACCCTGCTGGGTGTGCTGTATGCACTGCCTAATCTCTATGGTCAGGCTCCGGCCGTGCAGGTCAACACCTTGTCCGGTGACCCGCTGCCTGCCGACTTCGCGGCCACCACCGAGGCGGCGCTGACGGCTGCCTCGCTGAGGGCGGAGACCTCCCACGCCGAGAAGAAGCACTGGGTGCTGCGCTTTGCCAAGCCCGAAGACCAGCTGAAAGCGGCCGACACGCTGAAGCGCGCCCTGGGCAACAGCTACATCGTCGCCCTCGCCACCGATGCCAAGACCCCGCCCTGGCTGCTGGCACTGGGTGCCCGGCCGATGTCGCTGGGTCTGGACTTGCGCGGCGGTGTGCACTTTCTGCTCGAGGTCGATATCGCCGACGCCAAGAAGGCGGCCGCCCAGCGCTATGTCACCGACCTGCCCAACTTCCTGCGCAAGGAAAGTATCCGCTACACCGGGCGTCGTCAGGATGGCGAGACCACGGTTCTGGAGTTCGCCGACGAACTTTTGCGGGAATCTGCCCGCAAGCTGATCGCCAAGGAGTTCCCCGAACTGTTGCTGGAACTGCCGGAGAACTCCACCACGCTGACCGCCAGGCTGTCTGAAAAGGAGGCCAAGCGCATCGTCGACTTCGCCGTCGAGCAGAACCTCACCACCCTGCGCAACCGCGTCAACCAGCTGGGTGTGGCCGAACCGCTGGTGCAGCGCCAGGGGCTCAGCCGCATCGTCGTGCAGCTGCCCGCGGTGCAGGACACCACCCGCGTCAAGGACCTACTGGGTGCCACGGCCACGCTCGAATACCGGGCGGTGGAAGACTCCGGTGCGGCCGCCGAGGCCGCCGCCGCCAGCGGCATCATCCCGCCCGGCACCGACCTTTTCTTCACCCGCGAGGGGAATCGTCCGGCGCTGCTGAAGAAAGACATCATCGCCGCCGGCGTGAACCTCGTCGACGCCACCGCGACCGTCGACGAAAACGGCCGCCCGGCAGTGTCGGTGAAGCTCGACAGCCCTGGCGGCAAGCGCATGTACGACTTCACCTCGAAGAACGTCGGCAAGCCGATGGCGGTGCTGTTCAAGGAAACGGTAGTCACCACCAACTACAACGCCGAGGGCGTGCCGCTGCGCGAAAAGCGCAATGTCGAGGAGATCATCTCCATAGCCACCATCCAGGGCATCTTCGGCAACCAGTTCCGCACCACCGGGCTGGAGGGCAAGGAGGCACAGAGCCTGTCGCTGCTTCTGAAGTCCGGCGCGCTGGCGGCACCGGTGGAGATCGTCGAGGAGCGCACCGTCGGCCCCAGCCTGGGCGCCGACAACATCGAGAAAGGCTTTACCGCCGCCCTGCTGGGCCTGGGCCTGGTCAGCCTGTTCATGGCGCTTTACTACCGCGTGTTCGGACTGTTCGCGATTGCCGCACTGGTGCTCAACCTGGTGCTGGTGGTTGCGGTGCTGTCGCTGCTGGGTGCTGCACTGACGGTGCCCGGCATCGCCGGCATCGTCCTGCACATGGGCATCGCGGTGGACGCCAATGTGCTGATCTACGAGCGTATCCGCGAGGAGCTGCGCAATGGCGTGAAGCCACACGAGGCGATCCAGCACGGCTATGACCGCGCCTTTCTCACCATCGCCGACGCCAACGTCACGGTACTGATCGGCACGGTGATGCTGTTCGCGCTGGGTGCCGGGCCGGTAAAGGGCTTTGCCATCACGCTCGCCATCGGCATCATCACTTCGCAGTTCACGGCGATCGTCGGTTCTCGTGCATTGGCGCAGCTCGTGTTCGGGCGTCGCACCCGAATGAAAGATCTTCCAATCTGGTAGAAATCGCGGCGGTGGGCGAGCACTGCTCGCCGCGATTCCTTGACGAGCCAAGAATGGCGAGTCGCAAGGGTGGAAAAGAAAACTGAAGTCGCGCCAGGGATGGCCAGCACAATCTGAGTAAAGGTTACGTATGAAAATGTTCTCCGGTGTTCCCAAGATCAACTTCATGGCCCAGCGCAAGACGGGGCTGTGGGTGTCTTCCATCGTCACCGTCGCGTCGATCCTGCTGGTGCTGTTCAGAGGCTTGAACTTCGGCATCGACTTCACCGGCGGGGTGCTGGTCGAGGTGCATTACCCGCAAGCGGTGGAGCTCGACTCGGTGCGCGCCAACCTGGCCAAGGCGAACTACGAGAATCCGGTGGTGCAGTTTTTCGGCACCAGCGAGGATGTGCTGATCCGCCTGCCGCCGACGACGGAAACCAATTCCGCCAAGGTCAGCACCGTCATCATTGA
This sequence comes from Stagnimonas sp., assembly GCA_046598075.1. GTDB lineage: Bacteria > Pseudomonadota > Gammaproteobacteria > Nevskiales > Nevskiaceae > Stagnimonas. The sequence continues at coordinate 18,232 of JBKJJE010000047.1, read as the reverse complement.
CGCGCTGAAAACCAGTGAGCCGAATGTGACGCTGCGCCGCATCGAGTTCGTCGGCCCCCAGGTGGGCGATGAGCTGACCCGTGATGGCGCGCTGGCCCTGCTGCTGGCTTTCCTCGGCATCATGGCCTACATCGCGCTGCGCTTCGAATGGAAGTTCTCGGTCGGTGCAGTCGCCGCCCTCATCCACGACGCGGTGATGGTGCTGGGTTTTCTGTCGCTGACCTGGATCGAGTTCGATCTCACCACCGTCGCCGCCATCCTGGCGCTGATCGGCTACTCCAACAACGAAACCATCGTCATCTTCGACCGCGTGCGCGAGAACCTGCTGGGGATGCGCCGCATGGAGATCCTGGATGTCGTCAATCTGTCGGTGAACCAGACGCTGCTGCGCTCGGTCATCACCCACTTGACGACCTTGCTGGTGCTCACCGCACTGCTCACCGTCGGTGGCAAGAGCGTGCACAGCTTCGCTTCGGCGTTGTTCGTCGGCGTGATCGTGGCAACCTACTCCTCGATCTATGTCTCGACCGGGCTGGCCGTGGTGCTCGGCGTGTCGCGCGAGGACCTGCTGCCGCCGGAAAAGACCGAGATCGATGAGCTGCCCTGACAGCGACAGCTAAAAAAACGGGCCGCATCGCGGCCCGTTTTTGTTTCAGCCTGTCGCAGTCCGGTCAGCTGGGTTGGACCGGCGCAAATGTCCCCACCAGGTCCCGGAGCGGCGCCAGCAGCTTGTTGTTGCTGGCCAGGATGTGGCCATGCGTCAGCAGGTCACCCGCCACCAGGCCGTTGACCGCGCCGCCCGCTTCCTGCACCAGCACGATGCCGGCGGCGATATCCCAGGGCTTGAGGTTCATCTCGAAGAAACCGTCCAGACGCCCTGCCGCGACATAGGCAAGGTCGAGCGATGCTGCCCCCGCGCGTCTGAGGCCCGCGGTGTTCTCGGCGACGCGCCGCAGCATCGGCAGATAGCTGTCGAGCACTTCCGGCTGGCGGAACGGGATGCCGGTGCCGATCAGCGCGTCCTCGAGCGCCGCTACCTTGCTCACCCGCACGCGACGGTTGTTGAGCGTGGTGCCACCGCCGCGGCTGGCGACGTAGAGATCCTGGCTGGCCGGCGCATAGACCACGCCGTGTTCGAGGCGGCCGCGCACTTCAACGGCAATCGACACCGCGAAATGCGGCAGGGCATGCAGGAAATTGGTGGTGCCATCGAGCGGGTCGATGATCCAGCGCACCTCGTCGTCGCTGCCGGAGGCGCCGCCCTCCTCACCCAGGATGGCGTGGTGCGGATAGTGCTTGCGGATGATCTTGACGATCTCGGCTTCGGCACCGCGATCCACCTGCGTCACGAAGTCGCTCAGGCCCTTGCGCTCGATCTTCAGCGAATCCGCCCGGTCGAAATTGCGCATGATGTAGTTGCCGGCCGCACGCGCAGCGAGCAAGCCAATGTTGGCAAGAGGTTCCACGGGCAAGGCCTTGAAAGAGCAAGGCTTTAGAATATCACGCTATGCCAGACTTCCCTTCCACGCGCTTCGACGAACTGTTCGATCCGCGCCTCGCAAATTTCCGCATCGTGCTCAGCCGCACGCAGAATCCCGGCAACATCGGCGCCGCGGCGCGAGCGATGATGACCATGGGCCTGCGGGATCTGGCGCTGGTCACTCCGGAGCGGTTCCCGCATCCGCAGGCGCGTGCTCAGGCCAGCGGTGCGCTGAATGTGCTTGACGAGGCGCCGGTTGTCGCCACCCTGGAAGAAGCGGTCAGCGATTGCGCCTGGGTGGTCGGCACCTCGGCGCGCGCGCGCCATCTGGGCGACGAGCCGCTGACTCCCGAAGCCTTCGCCGAGAAGGCGAAGGAGATCGGCAAGACCGGCCGCGTGGCGCTGGTGTTCGGCTACGAGCAGAGTGGCCTCACCAACGAAGAGCTGGATCGCTGCAATGCGGTGGTGGCGATCCCCACCAACCCCGGCTACAGCTCGCTCAACCTCGCCCAGGCAGTACAGGTGCTGTGCTACGCCCTGCGCCGCGCTGCCATCACCGAGTTGCCGCGGGTGTCGCTGAAAACCGACAACCCGCTGTTCCAGCCGCCGACGGCCGAGCAGACCGAGCAGTTCTACGAACACCTCGAACGGGTGCTGCTGACCACCGGCTTTCTCGATCCCAACAATCCCCGCCTGCTGATGCGCCGCCTGCGCACCCTGTTCAACCGCGCGCAGCCTGATCTCAACGAGCTGAATCTGCTGCGCGGCGTGCTGACCACCGTTGAAAAGCCCAAGCGCCGCCGCATCGTTGGTGCAGGTCAAGAGGAATAAGCATGTTCAGCCGTCTCGCCGAGGACATCCGCAACATCCGCGCCCGCGACCCCGCCGCCCGTTCGGTGCTGGAGGTGCTTACCTGCTATCCCGGCCTGCACGCGGTCTGGGGCCATCGGGTGTCGCACTGGTTGTGGACCCATGGCCTGAAATGGCTGGCAAGGCTGAATTCCCACATCGCGCGCTGGCTGACCGGCATCGAGATCCATCCCGGCGCGCTGATCGGCCAGCGACTGTTCATCGACCACGGCATGGGCGTGGTGATCGGCGAGACTGCCGAGATCGGCGACGACTGCACCATCTACCAGGGCGTGACCCTGGGCGGCACCAGTCTCGATAAGGGCGTCAAGCGCCACCCCACGCTCGCCAACGGCGTGGTCATCGGTGGCGGTGCGAAAGTGCTGGGCAGCTTCACGGTGGGCGAGGGCGCGCGCATCGGCAGCAATGCGGTGGTGGTCAAGGCGGTGCCGCCGGGAGCGACGGCGGTGGGCATTCCGGCACGCATCATCAGCGATGTCGGCGAGGCCGCCAGTCACGGCTTCGACGCCTATGGCATCACCAGGGACATGCCCGATCCGGTCGCCAATGCCATCCGCGCCCTGCTCGGCCATGTCCAGGCCCTGCAGGCTGAAGTACAGGCACTCAAGGCCGGGCCCGATACTTTTATCGAGCCGATAGGATCGAGCAAGAAGATCGAGTTGGGTGAGGAGTGCGGAGATTTTGGTAGCAAGTCGGGATAGCCATGCCCGCCTACCTCGACCACAACGCCACCACCCCGGTCGATCCACGTGTGGTGCAGGCGATGCTGCCCTATCTCTCCGGACCGTACGGCAATCCCTCGAGCCTGCACCGCTTTGGCCGCGCGGCACGCGATGGTGTCGAGCGCGCGCGCGCGCAGGTGGCGGCCTTGTTGGGCGCCCAGCCGCAGGAGGTGATCTGGACCAGCGGCGGCACCGAGTCCAACAACCTGGCACTGAAAGGATTGTGTGGAGCCGGACCACGTGGGCGGGTGCTGTACGGCGCAACCGAGCACCCGGCGGTGATGGAAGCGGCTGAAAGCCTCAGGGCGCAGGGCTGGACGGTGGAGCAGATTGCGGTGAGCGCCGATGGCCTCGTCGACTGGCCTGCCTACACCGCGCAATGCCAGGCAGGCCCGCTGCGGCTGGCAAGCCTGATGCGCGCCAACAACGAGACTGGCGTCATCCAGGACACCGCGCGCGCTGCCGGTGCCGTCCACGCTGCGGGCGGCTGGCTGCATGTCGACGCCACCCAGGCGGCGGGCAAGCTGCCGCTGTCGCTGGCCGATACCGGTGCCGATCTGCTGACGCTTTCCAGCCACAAGCTCTACGGGCCGAAAGGGGTCGGTGCGCTGGTGGTCAGGGCCGAGGTGGACCTAGCACCGCTGCTGCACGGCGGCGCACAGGAACGCGGCCTGCGGGGCGGCACCGAGAACCTGCCTGCCATCGTCGGTTTCGGCGCCGCTGCCCAGCTGGCGATGCAGGAGCTGGAGGCACGCACCGCCTATGTCGACAGCCTGCACCGGCAGCTGGAAGCGGGATTGCAGGCGATGCCGCCAGTGACCATCTTCGGCGCCGCAGCCGGGCGTCTCGCCAACACCACCCAGTTCGCGCTGGCCGGTTGGGATGGCGAGGCGCTGCTGATGCACCTCGACCGCAAGGGCTATGCCGTCAGCAGCGGCTCGGCCTGCGCCAGCGGCAGCGGCGAGCCCAGCCATGTGCTGCTGGCGATGGGCATCGACGCCGCAACAGCCAAGGGCGCGGTGCGGGTGAGCCTGGGCAAGGACAACACCGCGGCCGAAGTGCAGGGGTTTCTCGCCGCACTTGCCGGTTTTGCCAACCCCTAGCTCGGTCGCGCCCAGCGGTGGGTTTCACCCACCCTACAATCCTCCGCCATGATCTATCTCGACTACGCCGCCACCACGCCACTGGCGCCTGAAGTGCTGGCCGCTATGCAGCCCTATCTCACCCACGTGTTCGCCAATCCCGCCAGCGACCACGCACCCGGCCGTGCCGCGAAAAAGGCGGTCGAGGCCGCGCGTGCGCAGGTAGCGGCGCTGATCGGGGCGAGCGCCGAAGAAATCATCTGGACCAGTGGTGCGACAGAGGCCAACAACCTCGCCATCAAGGGTGCATGCGAGTTTCGCGGGCTCGACAACGCCCACATCGTCACCAGCAGGACCGAGCACAAATGCGTGCTCGACACCTGCCGCCATCTGGAATCGACCTACGGCGCGCGCGGCCTGCGCGTGACCTATCTCAAGCCGGGTGCCGATGGCTGCGTCAGGGCGCAGCAGGTGATCGATGCGCTGACGGCGCAGACCGTGCTGGTTTCGCTGATGTGGGTGAGCAATGAGCTGGGCACCATCAACGAGGTCGAGCAGCTTGCGCCGCTGTTGCGCGGGCGCGGAGTGCTGCTGCATGTCGATGCGGTTCAGGCGGCGGGCAAGCTGCCGATCGATCTGGCGACCACACCGATAGATCTGCTGTCGCTCAGTGCGCACAAGCTCTACGGACCGAAAGGCATCGGCGCCCTGTTCGTGCGCAAGCGGCCGCGCGCGCGGGTGGCGCCGCAGCTGCACGGCGGCGGGCACGAGCAGGGCATGCGCTCGGGTACGCTGGCGCCCCATCAGTGCGTGGGTATGGGCGCGGCGTTCGCGCTCGCGGCGACACGCCTCGCCGCCGATGCCATGCGCTTGGCCGCGCTGCGCGACCGGCTGTGGATGCGCCTGCAGGCTCTGCCGCGGGTGCATCGCAACGGCACCGGGGCGACCGCCTCGCATGTGCTGAACCTCAGTTTCGAGGGCGTCGAGGGCGAGGCGCTGCGGGCAATGCTGCCGCAGCTTGCGGTGTCCTCCGGCTCCGCCTGTTCGAGCGCAACCCGCGAGCCCAGCTATGTGCTGCGCGCGCTCGGCCGCGACGACGCCCTCGCCAACGCCAGCCTGAGGCTTTCTCTGGGCCGTGGCAGCACCGAGGCTGACATCGACACGGCCGCGCAACAGATCGTCGAGGCAGTGCTGTGGCTGCGGGAAATCAGCGGCGCGGCGGCTGGCGTGGCCACGGCGCCGGCCAGCGACAATGCCTATGAGTATCCGGCAGCGATCTGGGCTCAGTTTCTCGACGCCACCCGCAACAGCGGCGTGTTCGCCGCCGGTACCGCCAACGTGCAGACGGTGAGAGTCGAAAACCGCGCCAGTGCCTCCTGGCTGGCACTGCAGCTGCGCATCGAAGCCGGGCGGGTGGCCGAGGCCCGCTTCACCGCCTTTGGCTGCCCGGTCGGCATCGCGGTCGGCCACTGGCTGGCGGCCTGGGCAGTGGGCAGAACGCCCGCCGAGCTGCGAACCCTGAAAACCGCCGAACTGCGCCGGCAGCTTGAAATCCCCGACGACAAGCTCCACTGTGCACTCATGGGCGAAGATGCCCTGCAATCGTTTGCAAGCCCATGATCCAGCTCACCGCCCCCGCTGCCAAACGCATCAATGCGCAGATTGCCAAGCGTGGCTCCGGCGTCGGCCTGCGTCTGGGCGTGAAGAAGTCCGGCTGTTCCGGCTGGGCCTACGTGCTCGACTATGCCGAGGCCGTCGAGCCGGGCGACCAGGTATTCGAGACCGAGGGTGCAAAAGTGGTGGTCAAGACCGCCCAGCTCGACAAGCTCGATGGCCTGACCGTCGACTTTCAGCGCGATGGCCTGAACGAGGCCTTCAAGTTCATCAACCCGAACGTGAAGGGCGAATGCGGCTGCGGCGAGAGTTTCGCGGTCTGATTCCGGCGCCCAAGCCTTGTCGCGGTGAATACATCGTCTGGCCGCAAAACGATGTTGCGCTGCGTCAATTGACCCGGGGCTGCGCTACAATGTGGGTTCCGCGACGTTTTTTGGCCCGATCTTGGGTCAGCCCCGGATTCGTTAAGGGCAGCGCGCGCCAACCCCCGCAGGAAACAAGCACATGGCCATCGAACAAACCCTCTCCATTTTGAAGCCTGACGCCGTCGGCAAGAACAAGATCGGCGCGATCATCCAGCGCCTCGAAGACTCCGGTCTCAAGATCGTTGCCGCCCGCATGAAGCACCTCACCCAGCGCGAGGCCGAAGGCTTCTACGCCGTGCACCGCGAGCGCGGCTTCTTTGCCGATCTGGTCAAGTTCATGACTTCCGGCCCGGTGATGGTGATGGCGCTGGAAGGCGAGAACGCGGTGCAGGTCTACCGCGACGTGATGGGTGCCACCAATCCCAAGAACGCTGCCCCCGGCACCATCCGCGCCGACTTCGCCGATTCGATCGACGAGAACGCTGCGCACGGCAGCGACAGCCAGGAAAACGCCAAGAACGAAATCTCGTATTTCTTCCGCGTCACCGAGATGTGCCCGCGCACCCGTTGAGATGAGCGAAAGCGCGCCAGCGACCGAAGCGAGCCTGCCGACAGTCAACCTGTTCGGCCTGGATCGTACCGGACTGCGCGCGCTGTTTGCGGAGCGGGGCGAAAAACCCTTTCGCGCCGATCAGGTGATGCAGTGGATCTACCGTCGCGGTCTCGATGACTTCGACGGCATGACCAATGTCGCGAAAGACCTGCGCGAGAAGATGAAGGCCTGGTTTTCGATCCAGACCCCCGAGCTGATTGCCGAGCAAACCTCCACCGACGGCACCCGCAAATGGGTGCTGCGGCTGGATGGCGGCAATGCCGTCGAAACCGTTTATATCCCCGAAGACAATCGCGGCACGCTCTGCATCAGTTCGCAGGTGGGTTGTGCCATGGACTGCTCGTTCTGCTCCACCGGCAAGCAGGGCTTCAACCGCAACATGACCACGGCGGAAATCATCGCCCAGGTCTGGTTCGTGGCCCGCGCACTCGGCAGTGATTTCCAGAACGAGCGTGTTATCAGCAACGTGGTGTTCATGGGCATGGGCGAGCCGATGGCCAACTACCAGCCGGTGGTCACTGCCATTCGCATCCTGCTCGACGACTTTGGTTTTGGCCTGTCGAAGCGTCGCGTCACCGTCAGCACCTCTGGCCTGGTGCCGTTCATCGATCGCCTGCGCGAAGACGTTGACGTCGCCTTGGCTGTGTCGCTGCACGCGCCCAATGACGACCTGCGCGACGAGCTGGTGCCGATCAACCGCAAGTATCCGCTCGGCGAGCTGATGGACGCCTGCCAGCGTTACACCGCAGGCAAGGGTCCGAAGGCGCACATCGTCTACGAGTACGTGATGCTGGATGGCATCAACGACTCGCTCGGCCACGCCAAGGAACTCGCCAGGCTGCTCGGCAAGCTGCCCGCCAAGATCAACCTCATCCCGTTCAACCCCTTTCCGAAGGCCGGCTACCGGCGCTCGCCTTCAGAACGAATCCGGGCGTTTGCCGAATATCTGCGGGGTCGCGACATCGTCTGCACCACCCGCAAGACCCGCGGCGACGACATCGACGCCGCCTGTGGCCAGCTGGTCGGCGAGGTGATCTCCAGGCAGAAGAACCGGCTATCGGACATTGCCGTGCAGGTTGCCACATGAAGTACCTGGTTCTGCTGTTGCCGCTGCTGCTGGGCGGTTGTGTGACCACCGGCGGACAGGACAGCGAGACCAATCTGGACGAGGCGGCGCGCACCAATACCTCGCTGGCAGTCGAATACGCCCGCAAGGGCAACTACGAGCTGGCGATGGAAAAAGCCAAGCGCGCGCTGTCGCAGAATGACCGCTACGCACCCGCGCACTCGACCATCGCGCTGCTCTACTCGCAGCGCGGCGACGATGCCGAGGCGATCAAGCATTACCGCCGCGCGATCTCGCTGGATTCCAGCGATCTGTTCACCCGCAACAATTTCGCCATCTTCGAGTGCGAGCGTGGACGCACCGCCGAGGCGCTGCAGCTGTTCGAGAGCGTGGCCCGCAACAAGAGCTACAACGCCCCGGACGCCGCGCTGATCAATGCCGGGGTGTGCGCCAACCGCGCGAATCTCACCGACAAGGCCGAACAATATTTCCGCGAGGCCCTGGAGCTGAGGCCGGAAAACGCCGAAGCCCTGTTGCAGCTGGCCTCGCTGGCCAGCAAGAAAAACGACTGGCTGAAGGTGCGCGCTTTCATCCAGCGCCGCGACCGGGTCGCCAAGCCTTCGGCCGAGTCGCTGCGACTGGCGATCAAGGCGGAGCGCAATCTGGGCGACATGGATACCGCTGCCCGCCTGAGCCAGCAGCTGCAACGCGAGTTTCCCTGACCGGCGATGGGCTTGATGCGTCTACAATCCACGCCTCCAAAGTAGTCGTTCACCTTAAGCGGCCCATGACTGGCATCACTGACTTGCACAACGACCTTCCCACCACCAGCCAGGCGGGGGAGGGACCCGGTCGCCTGCTGCGCCAGGCCCGCGAAAAAACCAAGCTGTCGCTGGAAGACCTCTCCGCACAGATCAAGCTCGCACGCGCGACGCTGGATGCACTGGAGCGCGACGACTTTGCGCACCTCAACGAGCCGGTCTACGTGCGCGGCTATTACCGCAAGCTGTCGAAGGTGCTGCCGGTGGCAGAGGCCGAGCTGATGGCGGCATACGACCGCGTGGCAGGCCACAAGGCCCCGCCGCATCCGTCCAAGCTCATCCTTGCCGGTGGTGCGGAACTCGGCAGCGGTCGCCGCATCAGCCCGAAACTGGCGATCGCCATCATCCTGCTCGGCCTGCTGGCCGGGGCGCTGGCGTTCTGGGGCAAGAACCGCAGCGCCCAGCCACCCGCACCGGTGGTGACTGCGCCACCCGCCGCAGTGGTGGCCCCGCCGGAAGTGATGCCGAGTGCCCCGGCCCCGGAATCCTCGTCCATGCTGCCGGCAGCCGAGGCGATGGCGACGCCAGCGCCCACCGAGGCCGCGGCGGCTCAGCCTGCGCCGGCCGGTGGCGGCAGTGGTGCCCTGAAGATCAGCTTCACCGACAGTTCCTGGACCGAAGTGAAAGACGCCACCGGCAAGGTGTTGCTGTCCGGACTGGTGGCGGCCGGCAACAGCCAGCTGCTGGATGGCCAGCCGCCGTTCGTGGTGTTTCTCGGCAACGCTCCCGGAGTCAGCATCACCTACAACGGCCAGCCGTTCGACATCCTGCCGTTCCGTCGTGGCGACAATACGGCGCGGATCACGCTGCCCTAGGGCTTTTCCGCATGTCGATGAAAGCCCAGCATGTGATCGCGCGGCGGGTCTCGCGGCAGATCAGGGTAGGCAGCGTGCTGGTCGGCGGCGATGCCCCTATCGCCGTGCAGACCATGACCAACACCAGGACGGAGGACGTGGCGGCAACCGTCGCGCAGATTCAGGCCGCCCAGAAAGCCGGCGCCGACATCGTCCGCGTCTCGGTGCCGACCATCGCTGCCTGCATCGCCTTTGGCGAGATCCGCAAGCAGGTGGACCTGCCGCTGATCGCCGATGTCCACTTCAACTACAAGTGCGCACTGAAGGCCGCCGAGATGGGTGCCGACTGCCTGCGCATCAATCCCGGCAACATCGGCAGCGACGCGAAAGTTGCAGAGGTCATCGCCTGCGCGCGCCACCACGGGGTGCCGATCCGCATCGGCGTCAATGCCGGCAGCCTGGAAGGCGACCTGCAGGAGAAATACGGCGAGCCGAATGCCGATGCGCTGGTTGAATCCGCACTGCGCCACATTGAAATCCTGAAGAAGCACAATTTCGAGGACTTCAAGGTCTCGCTCAAGGCCAGCGAGGTGTTCATGACCGTGCACGCCTACCAGAAGCTCGCCAAGCTCATCGACCAGCCGCTGCATCTGGGCATCACCGAGGCGGGCAGTCTGCGCAGCGGTGCGGTCAAGTCCTCGATCGGCCTCGGCATGCTGCTGGCCGAGGGCATCGGCGACACCATTCGCATCAGCCTGGCGGCGGACCCGGTGGAAGAGGTGAAAGTGGGCTGGGACATTCTGAAGTCCCTGCACCTGCGCCATCGTGGCATCAACCTGGTGGCCTGCCCGAGCTGCTCAAGGCAGATGTTCGATGTCATCAAGACCGTCAACGAACTCGAAGCGAGGCTGGAAGACATCACCGAACCCATCGACCTCGCCATCATCGGCTGCGTGGTCAACGGCCCCGGCGAAGCCCGCGAGGCGGCACTCGGCGTGGCCGGTGGCCGCCCCAATTCGATCTACATCGGCGGCGCCATCCAGCACAAGATCCACAACGAGCAACTGGTGGACGAACTCGAAAAACTGGTGCGTGAGCAGCTTGCTGCGCGCAGGGCACTCGCCGCATGAGCAAGTTGCATGAGTAAGCTCCAGTCACTGCGCGGCTTCAATGATGTGCTGCCTGCTCAGGCAGCCCTGTTCCGTCGGGTGTTCGCGACGGCCGCCGATGTCGCCGCCAGCTACGGCTACGGCGAAATCCGCCTGCCGCTGCTGGAGGCGACCAGCCTGTTCAAGCGCGCCGTCGGCGAGGTGACCGACGTGATCGAGAAGGAGATGTACTCCTTCGATGACCGCGACGGGGTGTCGGTGAGCTTGCGGCCCGAACTCACTGCCGGGGTGGTGCGCGCCGGCATCGAGCATGGCCTGCTGCACAATCAGCAGCAGCGGTTCTGGTATGCCGGCCCGGCGTTCCGCCACGAGCGGCCACAGGCGGGGCGCTACCGGCAGTTCCACCAGGTGGGCGTCGAGGCCTACGGCATGGCGGGCCCGGACATCGATGCCGAGGTGATCGCCCTCTCGCAACGTTTCCTCAACGCGCTGGGTATCGGCGGGCTGAAGCTCGAAATCAACTCGCTGGGCGGCGCCGAGGCGCGGCTGAGCTACCGCGCCGCGCTCATTGAGTACCTGTCCCGTTTCGAGAACGAGTTGGACGAGGATTCCAGGCGCCGCCTGCACAGCAACCCGCTGCGGGTGCTGGACTCCAAGGCGCCGCGCACGCGCGAGATCGTCGCCAGCGCGCCACAGCTGGCCGACTATCTCGAAACCGAATCCCGCGCCCACTTCGATGGCTGGCGGCAGGCGCTGGAAGATCTCGACATCGCCTACACCGTCAGCCCGCAGCTGGTGCGCGGGCTGGACTACTACACCCGTGGGGTGTTCGAGTGGACCACCACCGAACTCGGCAGCCAGGGCACGGTACTGGCGGGCGGGCGCTACGACAATCTGGTGGCCCAGCTGGGCGGCTCGCCTTCACCCGCAGTGGGCTGGGCCAGCGGCGTCGAGCGGCTGGTGCTGCTGCTGGAAAAGCAGCAGGCACAGACCGTCGCCGCCGATGCGCCGCAGGTCTACTTCTGCACGCTGGGGGAGGCGGCCGAGCGGCGCGCCCGCGTGCTCGCCGAGGAGCTGCGCCGGCAGTCTGCCGGCCTGCGCCTGCTGCTCAACGCCGGCGGCGGCAAACTCAAGAGCCAGCTGGGCCGGGCCGAAAAATCCGGGGCGCAGCTGATCCTGGTGCTGGGCGAGGCGGAACTGTCTGCCGGCGCGGTTCAAGTAAAATCCGCGATCCCCGGCAGTGTGGGCGGCAAGGCAGGGGACGAGACGGTGGCCTTTGCGGCACTGCCTGGAGTCCTCGCCGCCATGCTGTCCCGACCATAACTACTGACTTTGCAACCCTTTGGCCGCCGCTGCGGTCAGACCGACAACACCAACGGAGCCACACCGCGTGTCGCACTACGACGACGAAGACCAAGCCCAGCGCCTCAAGCAATGGTGGAAAGAAAACTGGAAGGCACTCGCTGCCGGACTGCTGCTCGGCCTCGGCGGCATCGTCGGCTGGGGCCAGTACAAGGTGCACCAGGCCAGCCGCGGCAGCGAAGCCGCCCGCATGTTCGAAGACCTGAAAACCGCGCTGGTGGCCGACAGGGCCGACGATGCCAACAGCATTGCCGACAAGCTCAAGTCCAGCTTTGCCGATACCCCCTACGCGGCGCAGGGCCTGTTGCGCATCGCCCAGCACGCGGTGGAAAAAGGCCGCTTCGACGAGGCGCTGCCACCGCTGGCCTGGGTCGCCGCCAATGCCGAAGACAAGGCGCTGCGGCCGCTCGCACAGCTGCGGCAGGCACGCCTGCTGGCCCAGCAGGGCAAGTTCGACGAGGCCATCAAGCTGCTCGACAGCAATGCCGATGACAGCTACACGGCGCTGGTGCAGGAGCTGCGTGGCGACATTCTGCTGGCACAGGGCAACCGCAAGGAGGCAAGGGCTTCGTTCCAGAAGGCGCTGACCACCAGTGACGCCGCTGCCGCCAATCGCGAAACCCTGCAGCGCAAGATCGATGATCTTGCCGATGCCGCCTGAAGAAATGAGTTTTAGGAGAACCGCTTGAGCTTTCGTTCCACCTGCCGCGTGTCGGCCATCGTATTGCTGGCGATTGCCGCCGCGGCCTGCTCGTCCAAGGCCAAGGTGCGCGAACCGGCCAAGCTCACCGACATCGATAACCCCAAGGTACGGGTCAGCGACGTCTGGTCGCGCAGCATCGGTAATGGTGCCGATGGCCGACCCTCCGGCTTGCAGCCGCTGCTGGAAACCGACGCGTTGTTCGTCGCCGAGAGCGGTGGCCTGGTGCTGGCGCTCGCGCCGGAAACCGGCAGCGAGGTCTGGCGCAAGCAGCTCAAGGCCCGTGTTTCCGCCGGCCCCTCGGTGCTCGGCGACCTGGTGCTGGTCGGCACGCTCGATGCTGAAGTGATCGCGCTCAAGCGCGCCACAGGTGAGGAAGTCTGGCGTGCGCTGCTGTCCAGCGAAGTGCTGGCACCGCCGGTGGGCGCCGGCGATGTGGTGGTGGCACGCAGCATCGACGGCCGCACCTTTGGCCTCGCCGCCGCCGACGGCAGGCGCCTGTGGAGCTTCGACCGCACGGTGCCGACGCTGACCCTGCGCGGCATCTCGCCGCCGCTGGTGGAGGGCAACCGCGTGCTGCTGGGCATGGACAGCGGCCGACTTTCGGCCGTGCAGCTGAAAGATGGCGCCCCGCTGTGGGAGCAGACCATCTCGGTGCCGAGCGGCCGCACCGAGCTGGAGCGCCTTGCCGACATCGACGCCCAGCTGGTCGGCACGCCCGAGGGGGTGCTGGCTAGCAGCTACGGCGGCGATGTAACGCTGATCAACCCCGACGACGGCGAGAGCCGCTGGCGGCGTGCGATCAAGTCCGGCACCGGCGTGGCCGTCGGCGGCGGCAATGTCTTCGTCACCGATGCCGACGGCGTGGTCTGGGCGCTGGATCTCGCATCCGGGGCAGCGGTATGGAAAAGCGAGGCTCTGCAATACCGCCGGCTGTCTCCACCCGCCTATTTCAAGGGCTATGCGGTGGTGGCGGACTACGAGGGTTATCTGCATTTCTTCGACCCCGCCGACGGCAAGCTGGTGGGCCGCACCCGCGCCGGCCGCGAGCCGATCCTGGCGCCGATGGTAGCTACCGACACCCTGCTGTACGTCTACAACGTCGAAGGCCGGCTTGAAGCACTGACGCTGCGCTAGATGATTTGTTCCCCTCTGCCGCTTGCGGCAGAGGGTTCGAGGGAGTGGGGCAATCATGCCGCTACCCCTCTTCCCCGCGTCTGACCGGGGCGGGGACTGACACAATGTCGGCCCGTCTTGGTCAAACGCTCTCCCGCCCGCGGGAGAGAAAGCAGGTTTTCCCTATGTCAGATGCAATTGCAGATTCAACCGCCGACGCCGTCGATCCGGTGGCTGTTGCCACGCAGATCCCCCCGGTCGTGGTGCTGGTAGGCCGCCCCAATGTCGGCAAATCCACCTTGTTCAACGCCTTTACCAGCAGCCGCGACGCGCTGGTGATGGACTTGCCGGGGCTCACCCGTGACCGCCAGTACGGCCAGGGCCGCTTCGAGGGCAAGGGCTTTATCGTGGTCGACACCGGCGGCCTCTCGCCCGACGAGGACGATCCGCTCGCCGTGCTCGCCGAGGAGCAGGCGCAGATCGCCCTGCAGGAAGCCACCCACGTGCTGTTTCTGGTCGATGCGCTGGAAGGCTGCACCAACTCCGACCTCGCCATCGCCCAGCGCCTGCGCAAGCTCGGCAAGCCGCTGACGCTGTTGGTCAACAAGGCCGAAGGCCGCACCAAAACCGCCGTCGGTGCCGATTTCCACCAGCTGGGCCTGGGCGAGCCGCTGCCGATTTCCGCCGAGCACGGCGACGGTCTGGGCAACCTGCTGCGCAGCATCCTGGTCGATGCCCCGCCGGCCGATTTCGAGACCGACGACGGCATCATCCGCGTCGCCGTCGTAGGCCGCCCCAATGCCGGCAAGTCCACCCTGGTCAATCGCCTGCTGGGTGAAGACCGGCTGCTCACCACCGATATCGCCGGCACCACCCGCGATGCGATCAGCGTGCGTTTCGAGCGCGATGGCCACCAGTACGAGCTGATCGACACCGCCGGTATCCGCCGCCGCAACCGGGTCAGCGAGGTGATCGAGAAGTTCTCCATCGTCAAGGCCCTGCAGGCGGTCGAACGCGCGCATGTGGTGATCGTGATGACCGATGCCCACGACGAGATCGGCGTGCACGATGCCAAGCTCATGGGCCTGATCGCCCAGCGCGGCCGCGCCATGGTGCTGGCGGTGAACAAATGGGATCACCTGGACAACGATAAGCGCAACGCGATCCGCACCGACGTCGATTTCAAGCTGCCGTTTCTCGACTTTGTGCCGCCGCACTACATCTCGGCACTGCATGGCTCCGGCCTGAAAGCCCTGATGGACGACGTGGTGCTGGCCTACGAGGCCACCACCCGCGACATCCCCACCCCGGAGCTGACCCGCGCGCTGGAAAAAGCCTGCGACAAGCATGCCCCGCCCGCCGTGCTCACCCGCCGCATCAAGCTGCGCTACGCCCACCAGATCGGCACCAATCCGATCCAGATTTTGGTCCACGGCAACCAGACCGAGAAGCTGCCAAGTAGCTACCACCGCTACCTCATCAACGAGTTCCGCGAGGCTTTCCAGCTGGTGGGCGTGCCGATTCTGCTCAGCTTCAAGACCGGCGAAAACCCGTTCAAGGGCCGCAAGAATGTGCTGACCGATCGGCAGATCAAGAAGAAGCAGCGGACCACCACCCGGTTTCGCTAGCCAACTGGCAAACGCCAGAAACAAAAAAGCCGCTGCAGATTGCAGCGGCTTTTTTGTCAATGCGAGTTGCTAGCCCAGCCAGATCAAACCACAGCTTCGCTGAAGCCGAGGCTATGTGTTCGAAGTGCCGACTGGGGCAGACCTTACTGCACCAGCTTGCACTCTTCTACGCCCGCACGGCCTTGAGCTTCATCCACAAGATGCAAGGCAGAGCGCGCAGCGAAGGCGCCCATCTTGACCTCCTGCCAGACGAAATAGTTGGAACCTGCCTTGGCATCCAGCGACAGCGTGGGGTCGTTCTCGGTTTTGGAGGTAATCACATGCGTCCCCGGAGCCACCGTATGCAGGATGTAGGTGTTGGCCGCGGTATCTCCTACGGAAACCTTGTCTACAAGCACCGGCATCTTGATAGCCGCGCCGAAGCTTTCGTTTCGATAGATATAGATGTTTGCCTTGGCCGGATCGGTCTTGTAGGCCTTGGCCGCAGAATCAGCCTCGGCTGAGGCCATCGGCACAGACGCGCAGCCCGTAACCGCCAGCGCGCCAACAATCGATGCTGTGATGAAGATTGATCTGAACATGTGAACTCCCTTTGTGTGTGAAAGAAGCTTGCTTTGATGGATGAATGCTTTGCAGTAGAACCGTAAACGCAGATTTTAAAAAAGCCCCGGATTACATCCAGGCTACGCTGGCTAACGCCCCAGCTGAGCCGCGGGTTTGCCGCAGCGAAGCCGGGGCAAAACCGTCGGCTGGCCTTGCTGGGTGTCACTGCTAACCGCTTTCTGTAATTGCCTTGAAGCTGCATGGCCGCCGCCAAGGAACACGTTTTTTTGATAGCTCAGAAATAATTGCATTTACTAAAGGTTTCCCGCCAGGGAAGGGAAGGTAAAGACCGACTACTCTAGGCGACTTCACTGTTTCGTCCTCATAGAGAAGTGCCTTTATCGCACCAATTGCAACTACTGCGTTCTGTGCGGTTGTTCTGTTCAGCTCACTTTGAATCGGCAACGCCGCGGCAATAGATTTTCCGTTAATACCGAGAGTTTGCACCACAAGTGTGCCTTGAATTCTATTCGCTTCTGCTTCAGCCCCAATTACTCCAAGACCAGAAATATTTGCCTTGCCATTCGCCGAGTTTATGTTGGCGGTAACTCGTAATCCTACACCAACATAAACTGGAATACTAAACTCGGCGTAAGTTTCTTCGGACGCAATTGCAGGAGGGCTGCGCGTCACGGAATAGATTTCTGAGTTGTAAGTGTAGTCATTTGAGGCTGGCGCAAGTAGAGGAACTTGTTCATATTTTTTTGTCCTATAGTTTTGCATTCGCTTTGAAATCCAAACCGACACATTAGTAGTGTCAACATTGACGTAATCAACTGTCACACGATATTTCTGATTTTTTGAAGATAAGAATGATGTGCCATAGCTAACTTTCCCATCTGTATCAAGTGACTCTATGGATACTCGAACCGCATTATCTGGAAGTGCTTCCAGCAGAGCTTTCTGTTTTCGAGTAACCCCAGCTCCCGTCGGTCCTGATTCTACTGAACAACTATCTGCATCCTCTGTCTCCACTGCGAAAGGATCGAGCGGTATATAGGTGAAGCCAGATTGAAGTTCACCGGCTGTTTGAGGTTTAAGAGTGGTCGTGGCACAGGCGCTCAGTAGAAGAGGAAGCGCACAGATGTATAGCGATTTCATGGTCTCTCCCTTAATAATCTATTTTGCCACCCACCGCCCAAGCTCAGCCGACCGTTTGCTGCAGCGAAGCGGAGACAATTAAGTCGGCTGGAGTGGTTGGGCCACGTTGCGACGAGTGGACGAGGAGCCCGCAGTTACGAGCTCCTCACTCTCAACTACTTGAGAAAATAATTAAGAGCAGCCCACCAAGCAGCGGTCATAAGCTTCTTTTGCCCTTGTTTCGCAGGTGGTGTCGCCGCGGCAGTCGGCCTTGTGCAGGTCATATGTTCTCCTGCAGTCCGCGCAACTCCCCGCATAGGCCGCGAGCGCGGCGAGGCCAAGTGCCAAAGCGGAAACGATTTTCTTAACAAGCATAAAAATCTCCTCTCGCTGAGAACGCTTTCGAGTGGGGCGCTCTCGATGCCCACTTTGCAGCCCAACGCTTCTTAGATGTCAAACCACCGCCTATCAATAGGCGGATGTGACTAAAAAAAGGCTCACGCCTTATGCAGGTCTATAGATTCCCCTTGCTTATCGTTGTGAGGTGGCGGAAACGACGGCGCCGACATAAGCGTCAACCTCCAAACCACCCAATATTCTTCACCCAAGCGCATGAACGTGTCCGCACCTTTTCGTCAAGGCTGGGGGAGAGAAACGGTATTTGTCAAATGCGTCCTGCATTCCATTGCAGGCGGTGCGCGGGAACGGCGCGGCATTGGCGAGAGGCTCGACAAGGTGGGGTAATCCCCCCCGTGAAATAGCGGGTGCTAACTCGACGTCACACCGCCGTCACAGCCGAAACCGAAAATGACGCTCGTGTGAACCCGTCCGAGATCATTCATGGCCCGCCCCCAGCTCACTGCCAGACCCGGTAATGCCAAGCCCGAGGAAGGCAAAATCCACTACCGCACGGTGTGGGTCTCCGATGTGCATCTGGGCACGCCGGGCTGCAAGGCCGAGCATCTGGTGGAGTTTTTGAAGAGCCACACCTGCGACACGCTGTATCTGGTGGGCGACATCATCGACGGCTGGAAGCTGAAGAACACCTTCTACTGGCCGCAGGAGCACACCAACGTCATCCGCAAGGTGTTGACCAAGGCCAAGCGCGGCACCAAGGTGTATTACATCACCGGCAACCACGACGAGTTCCTGCGCAAGTTCGTCGGCTTCAAGATCGACCTCGGCAACATCCGCTTCGCCAATGAAC
>JBKJJE010000161.1:0-2757 GCA_046598075.1 Stagnimonas sp. | reverse complement strand
CAATCACCACTCCAGCCAGCACTACAACCTGTCGACCGCGCTGCGCCAGCCGGTGATCGAGATGGCCTGGGTCTGGGTGCTGTGGCTGCCGCTGGTGCTGATCGGCTTCCACCCGGTTGCGGTTGCGCTGGCGGCCGGCCTGAACCTGCTCTACCAGTTCTGGATTCACACCGAGTCGGTGCGCAGTTGTGGCGTGTTCGAGCGGTTCATGAATACCCCCAGCCATCACCGAGTGCACCACGGCAGCAACCCCGAATACATCGACAAGAACTACGGCGGCTGGCTGATCGTATGGGACAAGTGGTTCGGCAGCTTCGCGCCGGAGACCGTGCCGCTGCGCTACGGGCTGGTACACAACATCAGCAGCTACAACCCGTTCCGGGTGATCACCCACGAATGGGCTTACATGCTCAGGCAGGCCTGGCGGGCCAAGGGCCTGCGCCACAAGCTGCTGTGGGTTCTGGGGCCGCCGGAATTCAACGGCGATGCCCTAGCGCCGGCGCCCGCCGACGCGCCGCTGAGCCAGCTGCGATGAGGCAGGGTGGGGTCGCTGCCAACGGTCTGCAATTCCAGTTTGTCGAGGCCGGCCCGGCTGATGGTCCGCTGGCGCTGTTCCTGCACGGCTATCCCGACAGCGCCACCACCTGGCAACACCAGCTGCCCGCGTTTGCCGCGGCGGGCTATCACGCCGTGGCACCCTGGCTGCGCGGCTATCCGCCTACTGAAATCCCGCAGAAGGGGGCCTACTACGACCGAGCCACCCTGGCAGTGGATGTGGCCGCGCTGATCGAGGTACTAAGCCCCGACAGGCCCTGCGTACTGATCGGCCAGGACTGGGGTGCTGCGATCGGCTACGGCGTGCTGGCGGCATTCCCGGAAAAAATCTCGCGCGCAGCACTGCTGGCGGTGCCGCATCCGGCGCAGGTAAAGGCCACGCTGAAGAAATCGCCCCGGCACGCCCTGCGTTCGTTTCACTGGTTTCTGTTCCAGCTGCCCTGGCTGCCGGAATGGCTGTGCGCACGCCGTGATTACGCGTTTCTCGAAACCCTGTGGAAACTCTGGTCGCCGGACTTCGATGATGCTGCCCATGTCGCCGAGATCCGCCGCAGCATGGCCACTCCCGGTGCGCTGCAGGCGAGTCTGGCCTACTACCGCGCGATGTTTCGCGAGAGCCGAGCCGACCCGGCGCTGGCGGTAATCCGCGCACGCCTGGAGTCACCGATCCGGGTGCCTACCAAGGTGCTTTGCGGCAGCCGCGACATGCGCAGGGAAATGCTGGAGCCGCAGCGGCGGTATTTCGCCGCCGAGTACGAGTGGACGACGGTAGCGGACGCTGGCCACTTTCTGCACCGCGAGCAGCCCGACACCGTCAACGCGCTGCTGCTGGACTGGCTGAGACGCGCCGGCGGGCGCTAGCTGCCCGCATCAGACCCTAGCGCAGCAGGAAGTAGACGGCAGTGCACACCACGATGGCGGCGCCGAGGGTCAGCAGCAGCAGGGACACCTTGCCGGTCCAGCTGCCGAGTCGCTGGTTTTCGGCGCTGATCGACTTCTTCCACATGGCGGTCTTGCTGAATTGGTCGGCTTTGTCTTCTGACATGGTCCATCCCCTTAGATGTGCTGCCACCCCGTGATTTCATGGGCTTGGCTGTCGGCCGCCGGTTGCGGTCGGCCTAGAGTAGCGGATCGCTGCCGAGTTCCGACAGATGTCCGTCCAGCAGGGTATAGCGGCGCTCCATGCGGGCCGCCAGCTTCATGTCGTGGGTCACCACCACCAGGCTGGTGCCCAGCTCGCGGTTGAGCTCCAGCATTAGCTCGAACACCGTTTCAGCGGTCTTGGCGTCGAGATTGCCGGTGGGTTCGTCGGCCAGCACCGCTGCCGGGCGGGTGACCAGTGCGCGCGCCACAGCTGCACGCTGGCGCTCGCCGCCGGAAAGCTCGCCGGGCTTGTGCTCCAGGCGCGCGCCCAGCCCGACGCGGGACAGCAGTTCCGCCGCCTGTCGCTTGGCCTCCTTCGCCGGTACCCGACGGATCAGCAGCGGCATCGCCACATTCTCGAGCGCCGTGAACTCGGGCAGCAGATGGTGGAACTGGTAGACGAAGCCCAGCGCCCGGTTGCGCAGCACGCCGCGGGCGGCGTCGCTCAGCGCGCTGATCTTTTCGCCCGCCACCCAGACCTCGCCTGCGGTGGGCGAGTCGAGGCCGCCCATCAGGTGCAGCAGGGTCGACTTGCCGCTGCCGGAGGCACCGACGATGGCGATGCGTTCGCCGCGCGCGACCTCAAGATCGACGCCGTTGAGCACGGTGAGGTTGAGACGGCCGTCGTCGAACGTCTTGGTCAGGCCACTGGATTTGAGAATGATGTCGGTCATGGCTTACTCGTAGCGCAGGGCTTCGGCCGGCTGCGTGCGCGAGGCCCGATAGGCCGGATACAGCGTCGAAATCAGTCCCAGCGTCAGCGACAGCAGGCCGATCCGGATCACGTCCTGCACTTTCAGCTCCGACGGCAGATCGGAGATGTAATAGACATCCGGCGAGAGAAACTGCTGCTGGGTGAGCTGCTCCAAGAGCGGCACCAGCACCGGCACGTTGAGTGCCAGCAGCACCCCGCCGGCGACTCCCAGTGCCGTGCCGACAATGCCGATGATCGAGCCCTGCACCATGAAGATCGCCATGATGCTGCGCGGCGTAGCACCCAGGGTGCGCAGAATGGCGATGTCCGCCTGCTTGTCCTGCACCACCATCACCAGGGTGCTG